>JAFCBW010000091.1 GCA_017610525.1 Candidatus Nanohalarchaeota archaeon
CCTGTCCCCCCATCAATATCCGTCTCCTGCAAATGCTGAACCATCACAAAATTATCATCCCAAACTCCTGTTACATTCTCCTGATTACTTGCCCCATCATTTCCATAATACATTGAAATAACAGTATCCGTCGTATTAGATAAAGTCGGCACCCTAACCCACGCAACCAACCGCCCAGTCGTCCCGTTAAAAAACTCAATCTCATGGTCCAGCTTCGTACCTGTAGTATTTGTAAAAACAATATCATCACCGTTAGCCTGAGCCTTCGACGCCAAATCAGAATCAGAAAGATTCACCAAAACAGGGAAATCAACCTGCGTACCATTCACCAGAGAATGATTTATAGTAATATTCTTCCGGTAATCCCACGAAGAGTTATACCAGTCATCTGCACAGACACCCACTGGCATCAAAAGAAAAACCAGCGCCGCCAAAAAAACAATCAAAGGCGCACGGCGCAAAAACACGTCACCCCCCCCATAAAAATAGTTTTCATCTTTCATCCTTCTCTTGAAACAAGCATCATCCATACAACCACCCATCCGCCGCATCATCAAGCGAATTAAACGCCCGTGTAATATTATACACAACCACATCAGAAACATCTGTCGGAGTTAAACCTTTCGCAGTCGTGACATTATAAGCAGTAGAATTAATCCTCCCTGAAATAAAACTGACATTCCCAACATACTCAAGCCTGTCCCCCACCCCGATCTTGTCTGGCTGGGAGATATTAAACACAGCCACTCCGCTATTAATACTAACACTGGCAGGACCATTCATCAAATCAGAACTATTTGTTCCGACCGAATAATAAACATCTGTAGCGGCAAACGAAACAGAAGGCATCAAAACAAAAACCAACGCCGCCAAAAAAAACATCAAAGGCGCACGACGCAAAAACACGTCACCCCCCCCCCCGATTTCTCATTATTTACTATCCAAAAACCATTATTTACCATATAACCACCCTCCTCCATCAGTTAAACATAAACCCATCATTGATACTCCCCACGCCAATATAGACCTCAAACATTTATATCTTCGTTTACCTCCACAAAAAACGCGCACAGTGTCACCACTCAAAAAACAACGCCACACACACCCTCAACCATTGAAACCCACACCCACATTCAATAACGCCCCCATAATCTAATCACACTTCATCACATGGAAACATTCCCATACCTTTCCACACAATAACTATTCAGGCGCTCAAGCGCCCACCTCGTCCATGGAACTCCCCCAACCAATTCTCTTCTCTCATCAGACCCCCAACCACACCAAAGAACTCCGAACCAAAATCATCAATATTTTGGTCACACAAATCTTCCCAACACCATGGAACGACCCAACAAAACATAGGCGCCGTCGCAACTCAGTTCAGAATTATGTGCATTTCCTGCTTCAACTCAACCCAAAATTCCACCACACCAAACAAACATTCGCTTTTCAGAATCGTGTGCCTCTTCACCTGCGCAGAACCGTCCAGACGTCGTCCGGTATCTGGTGCACACTCTGGATAAAGAGTCATGTGCTTTTCCGTCCAAAATTATGGATACGGCGTTTTCAGGATATACTAAATTACCTCGAAAAAAACTTGAATTTAGACTTCCACTTTGATTCCGGGAATTTGACATTTGCGCGCGCAGGCTCAAACTCATAATACACCTTCTCATCAAACCATGCCTTATCTTATCCAGCCCAAGCCTCTTGATATATCCATTGCCGCATCAAAAGCAACAACCATTCACTTAATCAGCTTCGAAACACTATTAGCCCTCTTCTCAAAACTTTTAAGAATAACCTTCCGGACCTCATTTACCCTATTAGGATTCCTCCCGTTCGCAGACGCTGCCCCTGCATGTCCCCCAACACTGCCATCAATCAGCGGCTCCGCCTTCTTAAGCATCTTCACAAGATCAATATCCGAAGAAAGGTACTTCCTCACCCGCGCACTAATCCGAATCTCATCCTTCTTCACATTAAAAACCACAGCCACATCTGCCCCTACACGGATAATATGCACCGCAGCCCTCGACTCAAACGACCCTGCCCGCGAAAAAGCAACAATCAGGTCCCTGATGCGATAAAGCTCCACTCGCCTCATCACCTTCAGCTTTGCGATACGCTCAGAAATATCCTCCTTCACACTCAGCGCATCAAAAATCTCTGAAAGCTCAACATAATTCAAAAGCTCATCCACCGCATCAATATCCTCTTTGCATGCAATGCGCAAAAACGCAGTATCTGCAACAATACCGCAAAGTATAAACGGCGCAGCATGTGAAACAACAGGAATGCCCAAACACACAATCATCCTGTATACAAGAATCGCACATGAATGCGCATCAGTATCAACAAGCGTAAAATCCGCATCTTTCGCAAGGTTTCCCCTCTGGTGATGGTCAATCAATACAATCTTCGGGTCAGTCCGAAACGCAAGCTCACCAACCTGCTCAGACGACGACGAATCCACAATAAACACAAGAGATGGATTCTTCTCAACCTCCTCCCTCACATGAAACGCAAACTTCTCAAGAACCCTGCGCCCCTGTTTGCTGATACCCAAGGGCGCACTCACAGTCACGCGCAAGCCCCGCTTCTTCAGCAAAAGAGCAAGCCCAACAGCACTCCCAATAGCATCCGGGTCCGCATTGTGATGCATGATGATCTGCGCCTTCTCATGATTCCCGACCTCCTCCCAGATTTTAGCGATATCCTTCCTCTGCCTGTTAGATATGCTGATCCCCTCAGTATGCTCCTCTTGAGAAAAAAGTCCTGCGATTTTCAGGTAAAGCGAATGGCTCCTGTTCACTCTGTATTTGCCCCCGTCATCAACAACAAACCCAGAATCCTTCAAAAGATGGATATCCCTGTAAGCAACAGAATAAGCAACCTCTGCCATATCAGAAACATAATGTATCGATATGGGCGCATCCTCTGCATTGATCATGGCCCTGATAATCTTGATCTTGCTCTTAGCGCCAAGAATATTCTCTATATCTTCAATATTCTCCAATTCATCATCCATACACATAATTGCATCCAAAACCATATAATTCTATCTATTTTTAGATAAATCAATAACTTTATAGATTATAGTCAGTAATATGCTTACTATGGTGTCTACAACTATCCAGCTAAGCCAAGAGTTACTTCAGGTACTCAAAGGGCGCAAATTATATGATAAAGAACGCTACGAAGAAGTGATTTGGGACTTGGTGGAAGACACGATGGCGCTTTCTGAGGAAACCATGACTTTATTGAAACAAGCTGAAAAAGACATAAAAGAAGGTCGAGTATTCACTCATGAAGAAGTTAAAGCGGAGCTTTTTGTAAATGGACCATAGAAAGAAAATCTATGCCTCAATGACCTGATTTAACTCATCACGTATTCATATAATCTCTTTATAAATCCTGCCGCACAATAACTAAAAATGACAGATTCTCATGACAAAGCCCAAAAAAACCTGAAATACACTCTCTTCTTCACATTCTTCGTATTTGCCATGCTCACAAACGTCATCGGCGCAATAACAAACATACTCATAAAAGAATACAGCCTCTCGTTAGGCAAAGCAGGTCTCATTACCCTCTCATTCTTTGCAGCATACGGTCTTGCATCACTTCCCGGCGGGATTCTTGCCCACAGATACGGCTACAAAAAAATATTCCAGGCAGGCGTACTCCTGATGACAATAGGCGCACTATTCTTCGGATTAGTGGGAACATTCAGCATGCTGCTCCTGATGAGCTTCATCGCAGGAATAGGCGTAACCCTGATACAGGTAAGCGCAAACCCTCTTGTCCAGTACGCAGGACCCAAAAAAGACTATCCCGGAAACCTAAGCATTGTCCATTCACTATTCGGTCTTGGCTCATTTCTAGCGCCCCTTGTAATAATGCAGTTGATCGCAAAAGACATCACTTGGAGATACTTCTATTTTCTTATAGTCGCACTATCAGCACTAGTCTTTCTATCAGTAACAAAAATCAAGTTCCAGGAACAGGCAAAAGAAGCATTCACAATAAAATCAATATTTACCCACTTCAAAGATATCTCAGTCATCTCCTCATTCATCGCGCTTTTCTTTTACGTTGGTATAGAAATGGGTATAGCTGTATGGCTGATCACATACCTCGAAACAATAAGAGGCATTACCCCCCACACCGGCGCCTATTTATTATCATTCTTCTGGCTCCTCCTTGCAATAGGAAGATACCTCGGAGGTCACCTTCTAAAAACACACACACCAAAAACACTGGTCACAACATTTTCCATACTTGGCGCAATCTCTCTCGCACTTGCCCTCTTTGGAAACACAACCCTCTCAATAATATTCCTGCCTATGGTCGGATTCTTCTGCTCTCTCCTCTTTCCCACAATCTATTCAGTGACAATAGAAAACCAGACAAACGGTCACAGCGTAGTATCCGGAATACTCTTCACAGCAGTGATAGGCGGCGCAATAATCCCCTGCCTGATAGGCATCACCGCAGAAGCATACAGCCTCACCGTCGGCCTAAGTATCCTCTTCATATCATTCCTCGTAGTATTTCTGAAAGGACTTTCGATAAAGCGCGCGCGTGTGGAGATAGAAGATGGAGGCGCAATATAACTATCGTTATGTGCAATTCAAAAAAAATTTCTAAGAGACAAAAAGAGGATAGGCTTTAAAAAAAGGGGAATAAATTTAATTTTTTCTAAAACAAAAGAGGGGGATATATTGTGTTTTCTCCACTTCGTTACGAAAACGATTTATTTATAAATTGAAAAGAAGAACAAAACTTATATAATACTAATAATCTTAACTATCAATATGGCAACAAAAGAACAAGAACGAGCAGAATTACATCGAGCCATTTATCTATTGATGCTTCTGCTGAGTTTGTTCGTGGTGGCAATAAAAACAAATTAAGTGATGTAAATCGTTCTAAAATATTAGATGCTTGTACAACTCGTAGAGATACAGAA
>JAFCBW010000092.1 GCA_017610525.1 Candidatus Nanohalarchaeota archaeon
CCAACGTCGAAAAGAACCGCAAAAATGCGCGGGAATATCTAGGCCTTGACCCCGAAGAAAACAACATAGACATCATCAACAAAAAATACAAAACAATGGCAAGAAAATTACATCCGGACATGTCCACAGGAGACACCGAAAAATTCAAACAGCTGAACAATGCGCATAAAACCCTAAAAAGAGAATTAAGCTAATTCATCCGCAAACTATTTATAAATCACTCACAGAATACTACTTGTGATAAAATGACAGACAAAACCACAGACAACAAAAAACCCAAAGACACTGAAAAATCACTGACAATCGCAGAAATCGCAAGCTTCTGCAAAAGCACAGGCATGGTATTCCAAAACTCCGAAATCTACGGCGGCTTCGCCGGCTTCTGGGACTACGGACCAAGAGGAGTAGAAATAAAAAACGCAATCAAACGCGAATGGTGGAATACCTTTGTGCAACAGCGCGACGACATCGTCGGCATAGACGGCACAACAATCACGCACCCGAAAGTATGGATAGCATCAGGCCACGTAGAATCATTCTCAGACCCGCTCCTTGAATGCGAAAAATGCAGACAGCGCACAAGAGCAGACCACCTCATAGAAGACACACTAAAAATATCCACAGACGGCATCAGCCTCGACGAGGTAAACAAACTCGTAAAAAAACACAATATGAAATGCCCTTTCTGTGGCGGCGCACTACTCGACGCGCGCAAATTCAACCTCATGTTCAAGACACACGTAGGGCCCATAGAGACAGACTCATCTGTAGCATACCTAAGACCAGAAACAGCACAGGTAATCTTCGCAGACTTCAGGCAGGTTGCAGACATCTCCCGCCTGAAACTACCCTTCGGGATAGCACAGATCGGCAGAGCCTACAGAAACGAGATATCCCCCCGCGACTTCTTATTCCGCTCAAGAGAATTTGAGCAGATGGAAATCGAATACTTCGTCCACCCGGACAAAACCGGCGAATGCCAATACCTCACAAAAGACATCCTAAAACAAAAGATTCGCATCTACACAGAAGTTGCGCAGCAGGAAGGCACAGAAGACAGCGTAATGACATTCAAAGAAGCGATGGACGAAAGCATAATCAAAAACCCATGGCTCGCATACTTCCTGAGCCAGCAATACAACTGGTTCGTAAACTTAGGCATAAAAGAAGATAACCTCCGCCTGCGCCAGCACAAAGAAGAAGAACTCGCCCACTACGCCAAAGGATGCTTTGACATAGAATACAAATTCCCATTCGGATGGAAAGAAATCCACGGCATGGCAGACCGCTCAGCATTCGACCTCACCCAGCACATGGCGCACTCCAAAAAAGACCTGAGCATATTCGACGAGGAAACCAAAAAAAAGGTAATCCCCTGCGTAGCAGCAGAACCCTCCCAAGGCGTTGACCGCGCATTCCTCGCATTCATAATAGACGCATACACAAAAGAAGAAGAAAGAACCGTCCTGAAACTAAGCCCTGAACTTGCACCAATAAAAATCGCCGTATTCCCATTGATGAAAAAAGACGGCCTAAAAGAAAAAGCAGAAGAGCTCCACAACACCCTAAAAAAACACATGATATCCTTTTTCGACATCGCAGGCTCCATAGGCAAACGATACGCACGGATGGATGAGATAGGCTGCCCATACTGCGTAACCATAGACTACGACTCACTCGAAAAAGACGACGCAACCCTGAGAGACCGCGACAGCACAAAACAAGTGCGCATCCCGATAAAAGACCTGAAAACCACACTCACAAAACTCCTGGCAAAAGAAATCACATTCAAAGATACAGGCAAACCAATAAACTAAAAACTCATTCTCTAAAAAAAGCAAACATCAATCAAGAAGCAAAATCTTCTGCGTGGCAGTATCCACAGTCCAATACTTAAAAAACTCCTGAATTGACTCCAGGTTCACAGACGGCACCAAAAGACACCCGCGCCCAAGCTTTTTGCCCTTCATCTTCTGAAGAATCCCAATCTGATTCGTCCGTCCTGTAAGAGCATACGAAAACTGCACTTTCTCAACATTCGACTTGCCATTAAGTTTGTAATACACAATGTAGGCTTCCCTCTTGGAAGGTCTGTTAAGCGCCTGCTTCTTCGCTTTCACAAGATTATCCTGCAAAATCCCCTCAACAACAACAGGCTCCTCAACCGCAGGAGCATCACCAACCACAAAATCCTGCTTCTTCTCATTCTCACTCAAAACCTGCTTCTTTAGAAAATCAAGTTCCTCTCGTAAATTTAAACCCATAACAATCTTTACTCACTTAAACTATTTATATCTGCTCATGTCACTCAAACGACAAACTGATACTCCTGTCAAAAAACGCACGTATGCTATCCATTAAAGAATCCTTTGGCATATCCTCACCAGCAATTTTATACGCAACACCCTTCATCTGCCTCGAGACACTCGAATGCGGCGCATGAATAACCACAGGCGTCCTGTACGCAATCGCCTCTCGCACCTTATAATGATTCTTGATCGTCGCAATAACAGGCAGCTCCAAAAAAAGCTCCACTTCCCTCACAGACATCTCATGTTTCTCAAACATCTTCCTGTTTATTATGACCCCGAGCAACTCCTTATTCTTCTCCTTTGCAAGCTTCCTTGCAGTGACAGCACCAAGAACCGCCGTATACTCTGGATTAGTCACAATAAGAACCTCATCACACGCATCAATCGCTGCCTCAACTTCCTCACTCACACCAGCCGCAGCATCTATAAGAATGATATCAGTATTTCCAAGAAGCCGCGAAATCTGACTCTTCAGCCCGCCGTAATTCGCCTCAATCTCACCCACAGACGCAGGAATAACAGAAAACCCCTCCTTATAGCGATACATAGCCTGCGTTATAAATGCATCATCCCTCAACACATCATTAAGCGTCACAGGATTCACAACAGGCAGCCCCAGATGAATCCCAAGACTTGCACCAGTAACATTCGCATCAATCACAACAACATTTTTGCCAATTTGGGAAAGCGACGTACCAAGATTAGAAACAACCGTAGTCTTGCCAACCCCGCCTTTGCCTGAAATAACCGAAATTACCTTAGTCATAAAAAAGTCCCCTCACTAAGACAATAATTAACATCAGTCATATAAATGCTTTACGGAAAAAAAGAATACCCTACTTAAAATGCTGATGCGAATGCGCATTCTCATAATCACTCAGCCTTCCGATATCCACCCAGTAATCACCAAAAGCATACCCTAAAAACTTCTTACCACTCTTCAAAACCCTCGGTATTATATCATCTGTCAGGTTAATAACCGAATGCTCCTTATTCTCAGGTATAAACTCAAAGATGCCCGGCTCCAGCACAAAAATCATAGTGCCCGCAAGATGAGTATACGTTGGCTTCTCCAGAAATCCTTTCACAGAAGAATCCTTGTCATCCAGTTTATATATCCCATACTCAAGCTTCTCCTCAAGCTTAAACAAAGCAACAGTCCCGACACCTTTACCTTTCTTATGAAACTCAATAAGCTTAGAAAGATCAAGTGTCGTAAGATTATCCCCGCCTATCAAAATAAACGTGTCATCCAACTCATCCTTAATCAGATTGAGGCATCCAGCAGTCCCAAGCGGCTTCTTTTCCTCAACATACTTTATCTTGATTCCAAAATCAGCCCCGTCACCGAAATAACTCTTTATCTGGTACCCAAGATACCCGATAGTCATAAAAACCTCAGTCACACCATACTTTTTAAGATAGAGGAGTATATGCTCAAGCATCGGCCTCTCATTGATAGGCAGCAAAGGCTTCGGAATAGCATAAGTCAGCGGGCGCAGCCGTGTACCTTTCCCGCCTGCAAGAATAACTGCTTTCACAATATCACACATTATACTACTTTATAACAACAATCAACAAGATATAATACAATATAATCAAAAGCAAATTATTTATAGTTAACCCCGGTAATTGAAACGAAAACCGCGCAAATTCACACCACAAGACTACTAAAATCTTCCTGACACACAATACCGAAAAAGAGTATACCCTACACGTTGTGAACAGATAAATCAACATACCCGGTCTCAATTACCACAGGATACGACATCACAACATCGCGCACACATGGCTCAACTACACGTATTGCATCATCGTGAAAACTCCAATGAGACCATCCACAGACCGCAACATATTTCACACTGGAATTATGACCATTCCCACGCCTTTTATCAACACCTCGCACACGAAGATATCGACTTGAAACAGGAATATCACAATCACCAAGACAACCAACCAACTCATCAACAAAATCAGACACATCCTGCACTGAAAGAGGACTCACATTCAATATAGAATATTTCCGCACAGTAAGCGGACCACCAGAGTCATCAGGCACATATCCTCCCTGCAACAGAAACACATCATAAAACACCTTATCAACAAACATAATAAACACCAACCAGAAGAATAAATCTCAATCTTTATAAATAGGTGCCCCCGTAACTACCTACAAGAACCAAATACCATCAAACACCAGCCAAAAAATACTTCACAACCAAAATAACCAAAAATATGGACATAAGATAAGCCACACCATACCCGACAACCCGCTGCTCTGACACCTTCTGACCGTTCCTGATAATACTCTCAATTTTCTTATCCAGCATACAGGAATACACATACGTACACACCACAAACAAAACAAAAGACACAAAACCGGAAAAAAACGGGCCAAATAGTGAAAACGAAATCACAAAAAGAATAAAAAACACAGTTATCTTCGTCTGTGTCAACTCAAGAAACTTCTTCACGCGCTCTACAATATCGGAAACATCCATAGAATCATCCGTCCAGAACCTCAAAATACAATCT
>JAFCBW010000093.1 GCA_017610525.1 Candidatus Nanohalarchaeota archaeon
TCCAGCCGTTTAGCACATAACCTCTTATTTTCTCTGTCTGGTCCTCTTCATTCGTTAATACCAGTACACCTCCGAAAAAGAACTCATCGAAGAAGAAAAAGAAGAACTCGACAGGTTTGGAATCAAAAAGACACAGAAAAAAGACCGCAAAAAGTACATGCCAAAATAAACTCATTCAGATGATCTCAATCACTCCGAAGTACCAGAGAAAAACATACGCAAGAATAACCATCTCTCCAAACAGCATCATATAAAGTATCATCTTAGGCCTGTTGGAAGTAGGCACTTCACCCATCCTTGCTTTTCTCTTCCTGCTTATTGCATAGATCACAAAACAGATTGTCCAAAGTAAAGCCAGCCACGGAGTAATACGCTTATAGGTCGGGATAAGCGGTGGTTTCGCCTTGATAATTATTTTGACCGGCGCAAAAGCATAAGCCTTCTCCCGGGAATGAACAATAAGATTCGCCCGGCACACCTTCGGTCCTGTGGTTGTAGTTGCCTGAAAATCAATTGACTTCATTTCACTTATATTCAGGATATGCTCATCCGCCCGCACACCACCCAGGCACTGTTCTGCATTCTCAATCCTTGCAGTAACATTATGAAGTACCTTTTTCCCGATATTTTCAACAAGAATCGGGATCGTGATATTCGAAAGCTCTTCAAACTCGACAACCTCCGGCGCCTCGACAATCCTTATTTTAGGATAATCTTGTATACGCAAAACCTCAATCCATATATACGCAATATCTGCAGTTACATTATTGACAATTGCCCTGATAGGGATTGCATACATTCCCGTGACCGCATCCTCTGGCGGAGTAATGAACATGGTCCTGTTGACAAATCCTGAAACATTCAAAAAATCAATAAGTGTTTCTGAATAGTTCCATCCCGGCAAAAGAACCGGCTCAATGCTGATATTTTCAACATAAGTCTCCCCGATATTTTCAACCTTATATATTGTCGCAATCATCTGCCCCTGGAATGCTTTATAGCTGCTGTTAAGAGGAGTTAATATAATCTCGATTTTTTGCTCCGGTTCCGGTTCAGGCTGAGGTATTGGTTCCGGAATAGGGGTCGGTGTGGGAGTTGGTGTCGGCTCCGGTTCCGGAACATCCTCATCAACAATTTCCATAGATAAAGCAAACAGTCCCGGTATATAATTCTCATCCATATATCTGTCAGTATTAGAATCATTTGAATATACGCTCAGCAAGAAATCACCCTGCGTCTGTGTATTTGCAGTAAATCTGAACTCAGGCACATCCATATTAGAAACGTTCGAAGAACCACTGCACATGACCCATTTTTCTGTATTATTGAAACTGCAGCTGCAGCTCGGTCCGGAAACATACGCACAAGATGTAACATTCCACAAAGAAGGCACTGTTATCCTGGCATGCCACGGCCCTTTAACCGCATCACTGCCCGAAATCGAAACCGCCCGAACATTAAACGTCACATCACTACCCACTTCAAAAGCCCTCTGTTCATTTGAAGTAACTGCATCAACATCCAGCCCATAATTAAAAGACGACTTATTGGCAAGATACAACACATTCGCCAAAGGGGGATTATAAAACTCATGATCTTCTTTCACCGTATATGAGTCATTTGCCGCACCATAATAATAGTCCGCAACCGCAGCAAAACGATACCAGTTTGTTTGTGCTGTGTCATAGAACGTTGCATTATTCGTAGGCACTATCTCATATTCAAGTATGGCATATTCCATTGGGTTAAGGCCCCCATCCAGGTGAAAATATACATAAGACGCCGCATTTGCATCAATTTCCGACAGATTATCCACAACAGTATAACACGAATGACTGCCGGAATTATTCACACACCTGTATGCAAGAGAGCTGCAATTGCCTCCCCCGCAGGACTTGGTTGCCAGATCACTCAACACCAGGGAATTTACAGCTTCACTACCCTTATTGTATACAATCAACTTTACGCTTGTATATGTACACGAACCATTCCATGTACTATTCGAATTACAGTTCACAGCATCCTGATTGATCTGCGAGGGCATCTCCCTTATAATGACTACAGGAGAGATTTCACCCTCCCCGCTTTCCTCAACAATTTCAAACTGTCTCGAAAGGCTTATCGCACCGCTGCACTCAAAAGTCTCATTCTCTATACTTGTATTTGTAAAGTAAAATGCAGAAGTATTCGCAGTATAATTTCCAAGAGGCAGTCCCGTAGTGTAGAAAATAGAAAAGAATGCATCATCATCAAGCGGCTCAACATATTCCAAACCGCCCTGCCAGTACCTGATGATCCTTGGCGGTATAGTAACCAGGGTAGATTCGTTTATCGTCCCATATTCATCTATCACATCTTTCTCAACTGTGATATTTGTGGCCTCATCTATCCCCACATTCCCGCAGTTCTCAAAAATACTCAACATAATCAGTGTCTGGTTTCGCATGACTCTCTCAGGGATATAAAAAAACGAGAACATCCCGCAGCAGGAAGGAGATATCTTCACACTGATAGTCGCATTATCCCATAAAAGTTCATTGCTTATGAATGTCTGATAATCAGAAACCGTCACAAATCCCTCGCTATCATTAGCCCATATCCTATAATAAAACAGCCCCTTCGGGTTCAGCGGCGTTGTATAATTCGCAACATAAATATCCGCTGAAATATTGGTCATCTCAATATTTTCAGACACCGGCGAAACAATCTTCAAAAACACAGTATCCAGGTCATCCCGTGCATCAGTGACATTCACAGTAAAAATCACTTCATTTCCAGGCAGCACAATACCCGGTAAATGCGAGATACTATTGATTTGTGGAGGATACCCATCAGAGTCAAAAGTATAATACTGAGAGTACGAAAAAGCACCGGATGTGTCATTCGCAAATATCGTGTAATTATACGTACTGACATTAAGAGGGTCATAACTTGCCTCAAAAACATAGCCCTCCCCAAGTGCCGAAACATTTGTCATCGTAATATTTACAAAAACAGGATCAACAATCTCAAGAATAACTGTATCTAAAGAATGATTCCAGTAGTAGACATCTGCCTGGAAAGTCACACTGCCTGCGTCGTACTTGACAGGATCCGGAAAATCATTGACCGATTTGATAAACGGAAAATACGCAGAATCAAAAGTGCATATCCCTGACAACCTCGTAGACGCAGAATCTTCCTCTGCCCTGATGCGATAACTATATACTCCTGTCTGGTTAGGATTATACGACACCGTATACAGTTTTTCATCAGAAGAAATATCCCTGACATAACTCATGATAACCTCTTCACTGACAGGATATTCAATCACAAGCGTGGCAACATTCCCACTGCTGCCCGCCGCAGTATACTTGACAGTTGCGTTGATGATTATATTTGCACCGTCGACATTCACCGGATCCGGTGCATAGTCAATATTTTTAATCTCATCCACTGCATACGACCACATACTGATAAGAAATATGACTGCGAACATTGACACAACAATAAAGCTCATATTCTTTTTGCATATTCCTATTCGTATCATATCTACACCTTGGATTTCAACAGACGATAAATGAACAAAATACTGACAATAATAATTATCACTGTAACAACATTCACAGGACCTGATGCTGGCATATCCACCGAAAAGCCTGTGGGTCCATAATTATTTTCATCAATTTCCTCATGCGTATCATCATACTCTTCTATGTTCTCATAATTCCCGCCAGTACTTGTATCTGTTTTCTTTTCAGCACTGTCATCATGGCTATCCCTTTGTCCACTGATTTCACCCGCCGTATCCGAATCTGCCTGCTCATTGCTTCCAAACCCAGTCATATCCCTGAATGTATCAAATAATGTTCCCGAAGAACCCATGATTCTCCCCGGGTCATTTGGATCATTCGGGTCTGTTCCCCCACGGACTTCCTCTCCGTCACTAATTCCATCCCCGTCAGTATCCTTTTTATAAGGATTAGTATGATATATCTCCAATTCTTTATTATCCGAAAGCCCGTCATTATCAGAATCCCGCGAATCCGGTACAAGTTCAACCCTTTCAGCATCATTATATATTCGGACAATATACTCTCTTTGCTGAACAACTTTCTGTATTGATGTCATATTCTGCGCATCCGAAGAATCAGAAGCATCATATGTCGTAGCCACCACCTTCAGCCTGTAAGGGTTCGCATGGATATTGTCCTCCGGTACCTGGACAAACAGATAAGCGCTCTTAACCTCAGCATAATTTGTGCCTCCATCCAAAGCAATCCATTCTTTATCAAAAGAAGAGTCCGGACTTCTAGTCAAAGGAGGCAAAGTAAGATAAACAGTATTCATAAACGTAGAAGGATAAGGCTCATACATCAAATGCATCCTCTGGTCATATTCCACCAGATCATATGCAGTGCCCGCATTAAGCGCATCAAACCTCACTTTAAGATTAAGATTATCCCCACCACTATTGAAAAAAGAATACTTCAAAAGAACCTCGCCGCCGGGCGACGAATAAACCGTTCTATGTGTATCAGAAAGACTCCCAAGGCTAATCAGCGCCCAGGCATCCAGAGGCAAAACCAGAAAAAAGACAGCCATGACTACAAGTATCTTATTCCTGAATATGGCACCTGATTCCCGCTCTTCAACCAACATTTACAACCCCCGCTTCACACCTCAAAAACATATTATTTTTACACATTAATAAGCATAACGTCATCAAGAAGACTTTTGCATTTTTTGAACCAGTACCCTCTAATGTTACTGTTATTGTCGATTATTAGAGAATGTCTGGAAATATTTATA
>JAFCBW010000094.1 GCA_017610525.1 Candidatus Nanohalarchaeota archaeon
AGTATAAATACGTACCATGTAGTGTAAATTAACCTTACCTATACCCAAATCCTTTGCAAGATTATCAATCAGTTTTTTACCATAATCTGCTCTCTCCTTGTGTTGCAATTCCTCCCTGACAATTCTCTCCCCAATCTGCCAGTACGTCTGAACCCGTATATTGTCTACCGCCTTATAAGCGCGACATTTTCCATTTTCAAGAATAGACTTTACATCATCCAAGATACCTTTATAATTCTCAAGTTCTCCGTATTTATTCTGTTGTTTCTTCACCTTAAGCATTTGCGCCATAATTTAAACCTCGTTAATACACCAACTCTGTCCGTTTTCACAATTTCAACAACCCTTGTTGCACATCCATTTTCCCGCAAATCCGACACAAAACACCATCATTCACAACACCGCATTAAGTTACTCTGAATGATTACATCCCCTACTTCTTCACCTTCTTGACCTTAACAAAATCCGCAAGCGTCATCCCCCCGCGGCTGGACCCTGCGCTCTTGCCATCATCCTCATCCTCTTCAACCTTCTCAACAAGCTTAACCCCAAGCGCATGCTCGATCCTCTGCGCAAACGAAAGATCCGGCTTAATCTTGCCTGCCTCAATCTTATGCATCAAAGTCTCCTTAGCATGCAGAACTAGAGAAAGCTTCTTAACATCCCACTCCCGTCCCTTGCGCGCATTATGAATGACCTTCCCGAATCCCGAAACAACCTCATACTCAACAACCTTCACTTCCCGCGCAGGCCGCATAGTCCCCCCACTCCGTTGCCCGCCCGCATAAGGCGTCCTTATGACCTCGCCCTTAACAGCACATCCATCGCAGACATCAAGAACCGCACCCTCAATCTTAGCGCGCTTCAAAACCCCTACACCTCTTCCACACATCTCGCAATTTGGCATTTCTGTCCACCTCCGAATTTACTCAACTTAGTGAACTACCACCCTTTGAAAAGAGTGGCTTCCTGATTCATTGACGTTGGTTCTTGTGCGTGTGTTATTCCAACATCTTCACAGGCGTTGATTCCCGCAGTTCCTGCGGTATTTGATAGTGCATTATTCTCTAAGTTCTTAGCGGCGTTAGTGTCCCGGTCCTCAATATGTCCGCATACACTGCATTTGAAGGTTCGCTTATGCAGAGGCATATCCTGTTTGTTGCCGCATTGGCTACACAACTTTGAGGATGGATAAAACCTGCCTGATTCGTTAACCACACTACCAGCGTATTCTGCTTTGTAGTGTAATTGATGTATGAAGATACCCCATCCTGCATCACTAATTGATTTAGCTAAATGATGATTTTGTACCATGCCTTTGACGTTAAGGTTCTCGATACCGATTAAGCCATATCTGTTTACGAGGTCACATGATAGTTTATGTAAGAAGTCTGTGCGTTGGTGTTTTATCTTCTCATGGCACAAAGCGACTTTCAATCTTGATTTCCGGCGGTTGTTACCCGCCAGCTTCCGCCTAGAATGTTTGCGTTGTATCCGTGCCAGTTTATCCTCTGACTTGCGATAGAATTTCGGATTGGTGATATGTTCGCCGTCTGATGTTGCCAGGAAACTATTTAACCCGACATCAATCCCTACTGATTTCTTCTGTGTTCTTGGTTGTGGTTCAACATCCACAATGCATGAGAATGTAGCGTAATATTTGTTGGTTGCTGTCCGATTGATTGTTAGTGTTTTTATATCGCCTTTGATTGGCCGATGTAATTTGATATTGACCAGGCCTATCTTCGAGACTTTGAGTTTCTTGTCGGATGTGAATCCATATCCTGATTGAGGATAGCAGATTGACTTGTATCTGCCTTTGCCTTTGAATCTCGGATACCCGACTTTCGCCTCGCCTCGCTTGATGCGGGCAAACATATTCCTGTATGCCTTGTCGATTCTGTCTGAGATGTTTTGTTTGGCCTGTGAATGGATGAGTTTGAAATCCGGGTTGCGGTTATTGAAATAGAACATGCATTTATTCAGGTCGAATTTTGTCAGGGATTGTCGGGATTGTTCATAGGTCTCTTTTTTGACGCCCAATAGTTCATTATATAGTTGTCTGCATAAGTCTAATTGGTTGTCTATTGCCTGTTGTTGTGTCTTGCTTGGATACAGTCGATATTTGAATGTACGTTTAAATTTCATACATTTATTTTAACACTGAATGATTTAAGTGTGATTATTCATCGTATATTATGCAAAAAACAATAGCTCTTGAGTTATATACCAGGCGAAAAAAATTGGCTGGGAAGAAAGCGGATATGAGCGCAGATACTTCAGATACGGTTATTAATTAATTGTTTGATGAGTAGAGTGCCGATTCATCCACCGTTTGAAAACTGGTGGTATTCTCGACACACGCTTATAAAGGTACCACAAACTAAAATAACTTATGCAGGAAATCCGCAAAAATCTCAAAGAAACATACAATAAAATTGCTGAACACTTCGACGCCACAAGAAAAAACCCATGGCCAAAAGTAGAGCAATTCATAAAAGAACAACCAAAAGACACAATCATCCTCGACCTCGGAGCAGGCACAGGCCGCCACAGCATCTGCGCAAAAAACCATAACTTAAACCCCATAGCAGGCGACTTCTCAATCAGCCAGCTTCGACAAATCAAAAAAAAAGACAAGACAATCCCACTGGTCCTCCTCGACCTGACCGCCCTTCCCTTCAAACCCGGCACATTCGGATCAATCATCTACATAGCAGCGATCCACCATCTCGAAACCGAAAAAAAGCGCATAACATCCCTCAAAGAAACAGAACGCATCCTAAAACCCCAAAGCCCGCTCCTCACAAGCGCATGGGCACACGACCAGCCCCGCTTCAAAAACACCCCCGCCGACATCCACCACACATGGGACAAAAAGCACCCCCGCTTCTATCATCTCTTCAAAGAAGGCGAACTCGAAAAACTCTCAAAAAAAGCAAACCTTCACATCATCACATCATACCGCGAAAAAGACAACCTCTACCTTCACTCCCTCAAAAGAAAACGGATCAGCGGCGCAAACACAACATAAGCAGCAATACCCACGATAAACAATTTCTCCGGGTAAAAAAACAACCCCAAGATCACAACAATCGCCTCAATGCTGATAATGGCTCTCTCCCCATTCTTCAGGCACTTATAATTCTTGAAATTATAATACTTCACATTCGAGACCATAAGAAACGACAGCGCAATCGTCATCAAGCCAACGTATACCGGAGGCACCGCCACATTCCCGACAACAAGCCCGATTGCAAACCCCGCAGTAACCGGCGTCGGTATCCCCAGAAAATGCTCGCTGACATTGATGACATTGAACTTGGCAAGCCTATACACCGAACACGACACAAGCAGCAGCCCGATACACATACCCAAAATCCCAAGCGTCTCCAGGTATATATTATAGATCAAAATCATCGGCGCAGCACCAAAAGAAATCGCATCACACAGTGAATCAAGCTCCTTGCCGATATCTGAAGTCTGCTTCAGCATCCTTGCAAACTGCCCGTCGAGCTGGTCAGCAAGAACAGCAACAATCAGCATCAAAGAAGAATAGCGATAATCCCCGCTGAACGCAAACAATATCGCAAGAGAGCCGCACACTGCATTCAGAAGCGTCAGTCCTGTAACAAAATACCATTTTACCAGCGACATAACACCATCATTCTGAGATTTACATTTCATAATCATCTACCTTATTATCTATCTATAACCCGGGAACCTCACCAATTGCCCTGTTTATTTCTATACCCCAAAAAATACATACATCCAAACCCAAGCGACGTATTCAGCCCAAGCACAATAATCCTGTCCACAATCACAACCGCAGCAGCCAAAGGAAAACCGATCCCTCCAAGCACGAGCCCTGCAATCATCGCAGGCTCAACAGCGCCGATAGCCCCCGGGAGAAGCGGCACAACAGACGCAACAGTGCCAAAAGCAATAGCAATAACAATGAACAATGGATCAATCCCACCCCCCAATGCAACAATGATAAGATACAATCTCAAAACATCCAAAACCCTTGACAAGACACTGATACCCATAGTCGATGCAATGGTTCTAAAAGAGACCTCCCTCAACGCACTATTAAAAACATCAATATTATGGCTGAGATTTTCCTCAAACCTCAAAACATGCGTCTTAAGAAACCTGAACCTTTTCAAAAAAGACATAAAAAACAAAGTAACAGCAAGAGATGCCTTCCTGTTCAGCGATGTATATACGAGCGACCCGAGAACCACCCCCCCCACACCAATAGTAAACATCAATGGATACAGGATAACAACAGGCAGGTCAAGCTTAAAATGAAGAATCATAACAGCGAAAACATCCAGCAGCACAAAACTCCCGTATTCAAGAAAATCCGTCGCAATGACTGTCGCAAAAGTCCTCGATTTTTTAGCGGAACTGACCTTACTAAGAAAATACGCCTTAGCAGGCTCGCCCCCGGAAATTGCAACCGGCGTAACACTATTGATAGCACATCCGATCCATGAAATAGCAAACACCGAAGCGAACTTTGCCTTCATCCCCAAATCCACAATAAACTCATTCCATCTGACAGCAGATAAAAATATCACAAGAACATAAGAAAAAACAGCCAATGTCCAATAAAAAAAATCAATATCCCTGTATATTCTAAACAGTTCACCAATACCGACACTGTGCAGGACAAACAATATGATACCAAAACTTACAACAAAACCCGCAATCCCCAGAGACTTCATGAAATACAATACACGATTTATCTATATATAGTTGACGTCGTTACTAAATTGA
>JAFCBW010000095.1 GCA_017610525.1 Candidatus Nanohalarchaeota archaeon
TACTCTGATATTATTTTTATTTTTCCGATAGTCAGGATATTGTTCTTTTCCTGTATTATGACCCTCTGGCCTGTTTGAGAGTTCCACCAGCCGATGTTGATATTTGAGATTTGTGGCTTGATGCTTGGAAGAACAGTTATAATTCTGCTTTCATTATATCTCGTTGCAGTCTCCCAAGATGTGGTTTTAAGAAGAGGGTCGTGATCATCCTGGAATAGTATTTCTCCATCCTGATCTGTGAAATGCACAAATACTGTGTAATCTTTGTCTATCTTATCCAGCGCTTTCCAGTAGTACGTTATCTCAAAGGTATCATTGGGGCGCAAAAGTGTCTCATTTATGTCATAGCCCATAAACATTATTTTATACTCAAAAATTACTGAAAAATTATAGTGACCCGGGAAACAGATATTCTCGTACCTGTCAGAAACTTCCGGTTCTGTATATATCTCAGTTTCATTCACAGTTATTTGCACGACATTACCTGTCGGATGGGGTGTCGCGATATACACTATAGATAATATCAGAAAAACTACAATCATTACTCGCGTCATGCGAATTCTTCTTTTCATGTTTTACATTCTGCGCAGTAAATTTAAATCTATTTGGTTTTTTGTTATTTTCAAGTAGTTTACTTACACAATCTATGACGCTTGCATGTTGCTTTTCAACCATTGTTGAAATGAGAACTGTTTTCACCATAGGATATATTAAAGAAGTTCTAAAAATTCATCTTTTGTTAAGCCAAGTTGCCTGATGATTGATCTTAATGTCCCCTTTGCAATCTCATGATGATTCGGAACTGTAATTCTTCGATGTGGGTATTCTTTCTGTCTTAGAATGATGTGGCTGCCTGTCGAGTGGTCTATTTCATACAACAACTTTTTGATAACTTTAATAACGTCTTTACAGGAAACGCCGGCAGGTAATTTAGACACATATCTCGACCAGTTCTTCTTCTATTGATGGCGGGATTGGTTCATTATGTTTTTTCAGGCTTTCTAAATAACCCGATGCTGCATCTTCTATATTTTTAAGGGCTTCTACACGGGTTTTTCCTTCTGAAATACATCCCGGCAGAGCTGGACATTCTGCTGTAAATACCCCGTCTTCATCCTGTTCTATAATCACTCTAAATTTCATTTCAATCAATATAGTAAGCTGTATGCATATTTAAAAAGATTGCGTTTCAGTGGGTATGAAAAATATTTCCGTGATATGTGAATCCTGTTTTTGCCGGGAACATTCTCTATTAAGGTTATGAGTGTCTTTCAATGATACTGTTCCTGAGTTTCAAAAGTTATGACTTTTACTATATATGGTCATCGGCCGATAGCCTTCAGAATGACCTGCGTAGCCTTCTTAGGATCTGCTGCGCGAGTGATGGATCCGCCCACCACAGCAAGTTTCGCCCCGGATTTTATAGCAAGCGGCGCAGTGTCTGCTCTCATGCCGCCTGCAACACCCATAGGTATCGTTATGACTTTAGAGACCTTCTCTACCAGCGGGAATGGTATTTTTGCATTACTGCTTCGCATCTGCTCATCCACAGAAATATGAAACTCAATATAATCCGCACCCATATCCTCAAGCTCTTTTGCGCGCTTCATAGGATCATCTATAGATATCAGGTCAGCCATGATCTTTACTCCGCATTTCTTTGCCATGCTTATAGCATCTTTCAGGACATTATCTTTAGATGCCCCGCATATTCCGATAATATCTGCACCTGCCCGTGCTGCAATCTCCACTTCCTTTGAGCCGCATGATAGTGTCTTTAGGTCTGCAACAATTGTACTCTTGGGATGCTCACGTCGAAGCATTCGCACAGCTTCCATCCCTGCGCTCTTTACAAGCGGCGTGCCTGCTTCAAGCCAGTCTGCATTGCCTTGCTTTGCGCCGAAAGCTAGTTTCTTGGCTTCTTCAAGAATCCGAAGGTCAAGTGCGACCTGTAGTTTAGGCCATACTCCTTCATTCTCAGGTGTACTTTTCCTCACAGCAGGCAAACCCGGGCTGTCTGTATACATGCATGTAATTAGCTTCGCATGCTCCTGCGCATCCATTGATGCCACAGGTATCTTCACCTGCTTTGATACTGCCTCAACCATACACCCATCATGTACGCGTATATAGTCTACACCAAGTTTTTCAAGCTCCTTTGCGCGCTCAACACTTGAGTCCAGGAGATCTGCCATTATCTTCACATGATACTTCTTTGCTGCACCTACAGCATCTGTAACTGTGTGCTTGCCCGCATGCGATGAGACTGTGACAATATCTGCACCTGCCTGTGCTGCGATTTCTGTCTCCATATAGCCTGTATCCATTGTCTTGTAGTCTGCGATTATCGTCTTATATGGATAAGCTTGCCTCAACTCTTTTATTGCAGCAACCCCGCAGCTCTTTACAAGAGGGGATGCGACCTCCATCCAGTCACCGCTTTTTAATTGCTCTCCTGCACACTTCTTTGCTTCTTTCAGTGACTCATGATTAAGTGAGATTATTCTTTTCGGCCATGCTTCATTTATACCTATCTCAAGAGACATCAGTTTCCTTTCCTCGGGGATGCCTTCATTATCCCAGCCGCGAAGCGCATAGTATTCCTCAAGCGTCTTTAGCATATTCAGTTTTTCGCCCTCAGCAGGCCCTTCCGGCATTGGCTCAGAAAATCTTTTCGGGAGTTGGTCATCTTTTTTTGTGAACCCTGCCCTTATGTTGAAGAGGCGCTCCACATTCCAGATGCGCTCACCTGCTTTTTTAAGCTCACTTTCATCAAAGTACATCCCTGTCGCAGTTGTCAGCATTCTTGCATAGATGTCTGTCTCATATTCAAATGTTTCAAACACCGCAAAAGTCGTGAATTTGCAGACAATGAGCGAATCCAGTACCGCAAAAATATTTTCAATATCCCTTACTTTCCTTGCCTTGTCTTTGTGCTCAAGATTATCAAGATATCTTGGTACAGAAAGCACTTCCTGTGGTATCATATATGCCCGCAAGTGGCATGCTCCGCGGTTTGAGGTCATGTATGCCAGAGCCTGCCCTTTCACAGCGCGCGGGTCATAAGCCGGCAATTCAAGTCCTTTTACATTGATTGCGAAATCTTCTGCATTGAGCTTTTCTGCCATCCTTTTTGTTCCCTGTGCAAGAAGTGCGCCAATATCCTTTTTATAAGCGATCTTTTCAAGAAGTTCAAGGACTATTTTCGTATCACCGAACTCAATTTTCTCTTCAATCAGTCCTTTTTGTGAACATTCCATAGCAAAGCCGATAGTGCTCCCTGCAGATATTGTGTCCATGCCCAGTTCATTACAGAGATTATTCGCAAGTGCGAGTGTCTTTACATCTGAATGGCCGCACTGGACTGTGAGCGCCCATGTACTTTCATATTCCGGCCCGTGTGTCTTTACACCCTCGATATTTGCGACTCTCCCACACATTATAGGGCACAGTGTGCATCCTGTTCTTTTCACAAGATATTTTTGCATAGTCTCCCCGGATATGTCTTCTGCCTTGTCATAGAATCCTTTCTGGAAATTGTTTACGGGCAGTATCCCATGCTTGTTTATCGGGTTTGTAAGCACAAGCGTGCCAAACCTTCCAAGTGAGTCCCCTGTGACCGGGTGGCCTTTGAGAATTTCCAGGAAGCGCATATACTGCTGGCGGAATGCGTGCTTGTTTACAGGCTCAATAGTCTGTGTGCCTTTAAGAGCGATTGCCTTCAGGTTTTTTGAGCCAAGCACTGCGCCGAGACCGCCTCTGCCTGCTGCGCGCGATGAGTCAATAATGATTGATGAATAAAGAACCTGGTTCTCTCCTGCAGGACCGATGCATGCTACTTTCATATTGTCTTTTTCAAGCGTCTTTGTCGTCTCTGTGGTTGTCTTGCCCCAAAGAGATGTAGCGTCTTTCAGTTTCGCGCAGTTATCCGTTATCTCAAGATATACAGGCGTATCTGACTTGCCCTTTATGATCACTGCATCATATCCTGTCTTTCTTAGCTCGTTTCCGAACGTGCCGCCCACATTTGAGTCAAATATGGTGCCCGTCTGTGGTGATTTTGATGCGAAACAGCAGCGCCCTGATGCCGGCGCAAGCCCTGTCAACGGGCCGGACATGACCACGACTACATTCTTTTCTGAAAATGGGTCTGTCTTAGGATCAAGATTGTCAGTCAGTATTTTTACTGCGAGCCCTCTCCCGCCAATGTATTTTTGTATATCATCGGGATTGATGTAGTCGTCTTTCACTTGTTTTTTTGTAAGGTCTATACAGAGAATTTTTCCATCAAAGATTGTCATTATTATCAGCTCACTCAATTATTTGTTGACTATTGAATATTTTTACCGGCATATTATATCAATAATTATTGATTATTCACCAACATCAACTTACTGATATGAACTGGCTAAAATATTAAAAAGGTTGTGGCTGGTTTCAGAAGTATCATCACCAGAAGAATTTTATGATACTTGGGTTGCGTCAGCTAAACATCCAACTAAATCTGTTTCTAATTTGCAGATATCTGAAATGCATTCATATAAATTCTCTGGTGAAACTGTTTTGAGAAATATCAATTTATCACTGTATTCATCTTTACCTATGCCTATTTTGTTTTCATCTGCTAATCCTTTTGCCTTCATATAGATTGGATCATCCTCATCTCGCAAATCAAACTCACCTGTGATGTGCTCATTTTGCAGATGTAATGCCCCTGCAACGACATATCCCTGACTGTCAGGT
>JAFCBW010000011.1 GCA_017610525.1 Candidatus Nanohalarchaeota archaeon
TGTGTGTTGAGCTTAATGAGAATGCGAGTGTGGATGAGGTGAAAAAGGTCTTTTCTAATACGCCGCGGGTTATTCTTGTCAAGGCGAGTGAAGGGCTTACGTCTACTGCCGAGGTCATGGAGCTTGCGCGCGACAGGGGTACGAAGCGCAGTGACCTGAATGAGATTGCTGTGTGGGATGAGAGTATCAATGTCGTTGACGGCGAGCTTTTCTACATACAGGCGGTGCACCAAGAGTCGGATGTTGTGCCTGAGAATATTGACTGTATCAGGGCCATGATGGGTACTGTTACTGATGCCAAGGAGTCTGTGAGGAAGACTGATGAGGCATTGGGGCTTAAGAAGTGGTGGTGAGGCGCCACCTTTTTTTTGTTTAATTTATAGGAGTTGATGAAGATGGTGGAAATTATATTTCATGCACCGCATTTAGGAGCAGTTGATTTCGTAACCGGTGAGATGCAAGGCACACATCAAACAGATTATGTCAGTGTCGAAACGACACCAGAACATTGCTGTGATATCGTTATTTCTGGACCAGATCGTGCGGTAAATAATGCATATCTGCAGATAGAACAGATAGTGAACAAACGGTATCCTGTCGGGAGTTAATTCACATAATGTAAAGATAATTTGCACCGATTGTGAATGCTTTGAAAAAGATTTGGCACTAAGGTCATAGGTATGCGCTTTAATGCTAAAGTAGTGAAGAGTATTTTTGTCCCTGCACTTGTAGGCATTGTTCTTTATTTTGTCAATGTCAGTTTTATCACGTGGATGTTTCGGGTGTTCCCGGATACTGTTGCGCTTGTTTTCGGGAGCGGGTCGTGGTGGCTGGATGCAGAGGCTTATGTCAAGGTCGTTTATGTGGGGATTGTTGGTCCTGTGATTGAGGAGGTTGTGTTTCGGAAACTTCTTTTGGGGTATTTTGTTAAGAGAGGTGATGCGCGCATTGGGCTTTTGGTCTCTACGGTTGTTTTTGCGGGGTATCATCTGCTGTTCGGGTGGGGGATTTTGAAGGCGGTCATTATGATTGTTCCAGGGATTGTGTTTGGGGTCATGTTTATCAGGTATGGGTTTCGCGGGTGCCTTTCTTGTCATCTTTCTAATAATGTTTTGGCGGCGGCCGGGCTTTTAGGGGGTTGATGCTGATCTTACCCTTACAAATTCATCTAAATTCGTTTTTTTCATAAAAGGTAGGGGTAAGGTAGGATTTATTGGGATGTGCAAAAGTTTAATAAAATGAGGCGATGTTTATTTATTGTTTAATAATGTGCGCCGAAGTCGCTTAGCCCGGTATGGCGGCCGCCTCGAAAGCGGCTGTTCGAAAGGACACGCAGGTTCGAATTCCTGTCCGGATTTAAAAAAAAAGGATGGGGCGGGAATCCTGCCTTCGGCGCTATTTTCTTTTTGGGTGCAGGTTGTGAACTGAAACCAGAGGACATCTAAAATGAGGCATCGGCTGGAACTTACCGGAGTAAGGCAGTTGGTGTGTCATTAATGCATATTGATTTATGGTTGAATTTACCTGATTATTGAACGGATTAACTTATATAACCAGAAATCTACAGTATGTTATTATGCGTAAAGGTGGAGATTATGGTGGGAAGCCTGTTGACTGGAACAATATTGCCTTAAAGTTGATTCCGGTCCTGATATTGATGATTATGGGCATAATGTATATGTTTAATGCGAATTCTGATAAAGTATATTTTGCATACTATAATATTACCAACCAGACTAATCCATATGAGGAGGTGGGTTCTGGAGATATCGGTCCTGTTTTTTTGCCTCATCATATACTTCTGATACTGATAACTGTGGGGATATTGGTGGTTATCGCATTTGCAATCTATATATTAGGTTCTATTAATGAAGATGAAGGCCATCAGAATACATATGTGGATTCTGATTTTTGAATGAGAATGGATTATTTTTCGTATATCCAACTGTCTTGGTTCTTGTCGTATTCGATTATCTCGTCGATGTCAAAGAATAAGCTTATCTCTTTTTCTGATGATTTTTTCGAGTCTGAAGCATGTATGAGGTTTCTTCCTGTGTGCATGCCAAAGTCGTGCCGAATTGTGCCGGGTGCGGCTTCTTTAGGGTTTGTGGAGCCCACCATTTTTCTTATTGTTGCTATTGCGTCGTCGCCTTCGACTATCATCGCCACTACGGGTCCGGATTTGATGAATTTGACAAGACCTGCGTAGAATCCTTTGCCTGCGTGTTCACCGTAGTGGTTTTCAGCTAGTTTGGGGGAGATCCACAGCATTCTCAAGCCTGCGATTTTCAGTCCCTTGTGCTCGAATCTTGAGATTATGTCGCCTATGAAGCCTCTTTGTACGGCATCTGGTTTTAGCAGAATTAGTGTTCTTTCTGTTTCCATGGGAGTTCACTGGATATTATTTTTTGTTTGTCTTGGCTAGTCTTTCGCTTTTACGCTTCCTGTAAAGTGCAGTCCATTTGACGTTTTTTGCCATGCGGATCTTTGCGTTTCTTTCGCATTTGGATGTGCAGTAGTAGCTTATTGCACCGTCTGCTTTTACAGATATAAGACCTTTGCCTGATGCGATTTGTTTTTCGCAAAATGTACAGTTCATACTCATAATTACACCATTTATTATTCAATTACACCTGAGTCTTCCATGTCTGATTCTTTTACCATCAGTATGTCGCCGATGCGGACTGAGCCGATTACGTTTCTTACGAGTACTTTGTTGCGCTTTGTTTCGCTGATTGTTGTGCATCTTACTCTTGTGACGCCTTTTGCGCCGCTGCGACCCATGATGTGTATCACTTTTGCTGGTAATGCCATAGTTATCGTCCTCTGGTTTTAAGTTTTACTTTTTCAGTTCCCCTATTTTTTTGATTATGTCGTCTACTTGCTTTTTTCCTTTGCCCTCGTCAACTATAGCCACTGCGCCTGTGGGCACTTCTATACCGCATGCTGCTCCCAGTTCCTGCTTGCTTGGAACTGTTATCACAGGTACGTCTTTTTCTTTGCATATCATTGGTATGTGCATGACGACCTCAAGTGGGCTTACGTCTTCTGCAATGACTACGAGTTTTGCAAGACCGCGCTCAATCGCCTTGGTTGCTTCGTTTGTGCCTTTTCTTATGCTGCCTGAGCCTTTTACTGCCTCAAGAGCCTCGTATACTTTCTCTGCAACATCTTTGCTTACTTCAAAATCTATTAAATTTGCCATCTGTAACACCTCATATTAAATCTCGGCTGTGCCGTCATCAACTTAATGTTTTCATTGGTAGAATTCATTATGATGAGTTTATATCTGATTCAACAGAATTTATACATTCAAATACTTTTAAATAGTTTACTGTTGATTGCGTATCCCTGCCTACTATCAGACTCTCAATGTCGCATTGATGTTTTCTATGTCTTCTTCGATGTGCTCGAGCCTGTCTACGCTTTGGGTGAGGAGTTCTGCGCCCTCTTTTTTGTTGCCTTTGAATTCGTCCATGATTGATCTTAGGTCGTGTGAGTTCGCTTTTAGTGAGTATAGTATGTCTTTTACTTCCCTGTATCTTTCGAGGCTTATGAATACAGGACCATTTATATGTGAGATTCTTTGTTTTAGTTCTTTTTGGAGCGGGTCATGGACTGGTTCGGTTGGTACTTCCATTGTCTCTGTTTCGGGTTGGGAGGGGATGCTTTGCGCATGGAATTGTTCTGCGGGCGGCGCCATTTCAGGTATTGCAGATGGAGATGATATGGATTGCGGCGGTATCGGAGGATGCGCTACAGGAGGTGGTGAGAATGCCTGATAGGGTATCGGCGGCGCATTATTTGGAGATGCCTGTATTGGTTCTGGTTTAAGGTTGTCTGGCAGCGGAGGCAATCCTATCTCTTGCTTGTTTTTTGAAACGTTTTTTTGTATAAGTTGGGATATTGTATCCGGTTTGGGGGGGGGCGGCATTTCAAGAGGTATGCGCTGCGGGTCGGGGGATAATGTCTTGCCTGACGGGACGTCTTTTTGTATAATTATTTTTTTGGGATCTGTTTCTGCCATTAATATCACCTTGATGCATGAGTTATTGTTTTCTTTCTTTATATATATTCATGGATGTGCGAAGTATGCTGTTATTTTGTTGTTCTTTTGGATGAGGTTTGCGAAGCCTACTCTTTCAAACTGGACAATCTTATTGTCGAGGGTTTTTATGTTTGATTCTGCTTTGCCGATGTGCCTTGTGTTGTCGGGCATTATCAGTTCAATGTCTACACTGTCTTTTTTTGGGACCCATTGGAGTACCTGAATCCCTGCTTTGTTGCTTTGCTCCCAGTTTTGTTCATTGCAGGGGTTGAATTTTTTGTCTAATGTCCCGTATGCGAGTTCTTTTAGGCGGACTGTTTTTTTGTGGTGTTTCTCGTAGTCTTTTTTTGCGATGTAGATTAGCTTTCCGATGCTGAGCTTACGGTCTTTTTGTGATTTTACAGGGGGAGTGATGGTTATTTTTGTGCCTGCCTGCTTTATTTTGCTTATGTCTATCTCTACCGGGTCTTCTACGTAGAAGTAGCGGGGTGTTTTTGAGTCTATGATTTTTTTGTTGTATGCATAGAGATTTTTTTCTGATACGCTGATGTCTGATTTTTTTATGCCGATGCCTGTTATGAAGGCGGTTATTGCCTGGGGGGTGAAGCCGCGCTTTTTCAGGGCTCTCAGGGTTGCAAGGCGCACGTCGTCCCAGCCGGTGAGTTTGCCCTGCTCTATCAGCTTTCTTGCTTCGCTTGTGCTTTTCATGCCCTCGACTATGAGTTTTCCTGTCTGTATGTCTTTCGGGTATTTCCAGTTGAAGTATTTATATAGGTAGCCTTGCTTTTCGCTTGTGGCAATGAAGTCTATGCCTCTTATGAGGTGGGTTATGCCGAGAAGGTGGTCGTCTATGGCTGATGCGAAGTCGTAGAGGGGCCAGACGCGGTAGTTTACGAGGGGATGGGTCGGGCCTGTTACTATTCTTGCTGCGGGCCAGTCGCGTATGGCGGGGTTTTTGTGCTTGATGTCTGTCTTTATGCGGAGGACTGCTTCGCCGTCCAGATAGTCTTTGAACATCTTTTTCCAGCGGGCCATGTTTTCTTCCCGAGTGAGGTCTCGGCAGGGGCAGGCTGTTGCGCTCTTTTTTAGTTGCGCGAATTTATCTTTTGGGCATGTGCAGACGTATGCGGCGTTCATGTTTATTAGTTTTTCTGCATAGTCATAGTAGATCTGGAAGCGGGATGATGCGCGGACTACAATGTCGGGCAATATGCCTAGCCATTTTAGGTCTTCGGGTATCCATTTGTATGCTTCTTTCAGGGGTGTCTTTATTTTCGGATCTGTGTCGTCGAGGCGCAGGATGAATTTTCCTTTGTATTTTTTTACGTAGTGCCAGTTGAGGATGGCCTGCCTTGAGTGGCCGAATGAGAGGGGGCCGTTGGGGTTGGGGGCGAAGCGCATTATGACTGTTTTTTCTACGCCTTCAAGGTCTTTCAGGGGCTGTTTTTCTGTTTTTGGCCTGTCGGTGGATATTTTGAGGGATGAGATTTGTTTTTGCTGTTGAACTTGCGTCATGCTGTTTATGTTCTTGACTATGTCTTCTATTAGTTTCATTGTCTGTGGTATGTCTTTTCTGGCTTCGGGGAGGGCGCCCAGAAGGCTGCCAAAAACTGCTTTACTGCTTGCTTTGCCGTCGTGCTGGGCTGCGTTTTTTAGCGCGAGTATTTTTGCGAGGTCTTTTATTTTTTGCATGGTTATCTTTTTTCTGTGAAGTATATATTCTTTTGCAGAAGAATTAGTTTTAAAGGGTTTTGTTTCGGGTGAGAATAATGGTTGCTGCAAGGATCAATGTAAGGATTGCAGTGGGCCATGCCATGCCAGGGGATTGGGCGAAGAGGCCGGCATTTTTGTTTATCACAGTAATTCTTTTTGCGTCGTACCTGTTTTCGTATATGTTGTCGGGACCTATTACAAGTTCGTATGAGCCTATTTTTCCTGCAAAGACTGTGAGTAGTATTAATTTTTCTTGACCGGGAGCCAGTGTAATGTTTATATTGTGCGGGTCATAGTTTGTGTTTTTAAATTGAATAAAGTACCTGAATGTCCCGTCGGGGCTGCCTACGTGAAAAGGTACATTAACATAGCTGTTGGCCGGGTTTTTTGCGAATATTGTGAGTGTGTGGGTGGTTCCTATTTGTATTGGCATGTTTTCTTTTGTTGTGAAACGGACTATGATGTCTTCGCTTGCAGGGATCGATTGTGCACCCGGGAGCAGGATGAGTATCAGGATTATGAAGAGAGCGTGTTTTGTGATATTTGTGAAAAAGTTCATACGAATAATAGTTTAAGTGCTTGTATAAATAGATTTCATTGACGTGACACTATAAAAGTAGAAGTTCAGGGCAGAGAAATACCAGTAGTTGTGCCGGATGTGGGTAGGGGATTAGGAACCCGGTACTTATAGTGACGTATGCTATTGTTTTGTTGGGTCTGTTTGTTGTATTTAGTTTATCTATTTATTATCGTCATTACAGTGTTTTCCGTGGCTTTACTCAAACACGCGGAAAGTCACAGGACTGTTATTCAAGCGCATAAAAGGGCATAAAAGGGTTTACAGGTCAACTACGGCGCCGTTATAGAGAACTTTCACTGTGTCGCCCATCTTGTAGCCCTCGTCCATTGCCAAGGCAGCATAGCTTGCGAGGCGCTCGGTCTCTCCATGGTTTGGGAATACATATTCGGGGTTGAGCATTCTTAGCATGTCGCGATGATCTTCTCTTCGCGCATGACCGGATACGTGAACGTGCTGGAGCATTCTTACGCCCTGCTCGCGAAGGTTCTGGTCAAGGGTGTAGCGATTGGATTTATTTAGGGGGTTGGGTATGACTTCTGATGAGAAGATGACCTGGTCTTCTTTCCTGAATCTGAATTCGTATTCTCTTTTTGACATTCTTGAAAGGACAGCATTTGGCTCTCCCTGGTTGCCTGTGACCAGCATCAGATAGTTTTCAGGATTTGCCTGAACATCGATAAGGGCTTTTGCAATGCTTTTCTGGCGATTGAATAGTTTTATGTTGTCCAGCTTTATCAGGCCGAGACGGCTTGCAGGGATGAGGTAGTTGCTTAGAGCACGCCCAAGCATTATTATTTCTCTCTGGTTCTTGTTTGCTTTTATTATGGAGTTTATTCTTGCGACTTGTGATGCGAACGTTGTTATGACTACAGCAGTGTTTTCTTCATAGGCGCGCTCGATAGCGTCGTCTACAAGCACTTTCGCAACATATTCGGGAGGGGTTCTTGCTTCATCGGAGACGCGGACGCATTCTGATACCAGTAGTTTTACACCCTGTTTTCCCAGCTGCCTTATGCGCTTGTAATCCGGCTTTTCGCCGAGTGTCGGGTTGTTGTCGAGCTTGTAGTCGTTGAGGTATGCTATGATGCCTTCTTTTGTGTGGAGCGCTATTAGTGCGGTGTGGGGGATGCTGTGTGTCATGTGTACGAATTCTACTTCGAAGTTGCTTGAGATTGATGCGGTCTCTCCTGTGGATAATGGGAAGAGGCTTTTTATGAGGTAGCCGACTCCTGCGTCTTTCAGAAGATTTTTGAGAATTTCGCATGCGTAAGGGGTTGCGATTATTGGGCATTTATATCTTTCTGCCATGCGCGGGACTGCTGCGATGTGGTCCAGATGACCGTGTGAGAGGACGATCGCTGCTACGTTTTTGCCTTCGAGCATGTGGTCGTCGGGCAGGGCGCCGCATTGTATCATCTCTTTTGTGGGGATTTTGCGGTCTTCTTCCTCGAGGGTGATTATCTTGTCCATGTATACGCCCATGTCGAGGATGACTACCTCGCCGTTTATTTCGACTGCGCTCATGTTTTTTCCGACTTCATTATAGCCGCCAATTGCATAAAATTTCATATTTAACACTTCCTTGTTTATTGAAGTCACAGAAGAAGCATCAGTTTAGCTATAGGTTTTTGGTTCTGTCCAATACTTTTTCTAGTAATTCTTTCACGTGTTGTGGAATTGTAGAATAAGTACAGTTTATTTTATTTGGTATATAAAGGTTCGCTTTGTGTGTGTAGAATGGTTTTAGGGTATGCGATCGCCGGGAATTGAACCCGGGCTTTTGGCTTGGAAGGCCAAAGTCATACCACTAGACCACGATCGCAAGTGCTATAGTTATGTGGATCCATATAAGAATGAATTATTTCCGTTGTGGGGCACTCATACCGGTTTTCGTCTGCCAGTTGTATTTTCTTATGCGCTTGCTTTTGCCGAAACCGCAGGCTGCACATATTTTGTCGGTTTCGTGCATTGCGTGTTTGCCGCACCTGCGACAAATTACGTGGCTCCTTTTGTTTCTTTTTCCGAAAGATGGTTTACCGTCTGTCATTTTGTTCTCCTCGCCAATATTTCTGTTTTATTATTATTATTCCGGGGATGCGTAGACCATGTTGTCTCCGCGGACCAGAAGTTTTCCGTATTTTTTTGTTACTTCATTGTCTGATACTTCGGCATCGCTTAACCACATATTCAGGTGGATGTCGAATGCCTGCAGCATTCCTGTGATTTCTTTTCCGTTTTTTAGTATTATAACTATTCGTTTCTCTCGTCCGCGATTCAGGACGTCTAATGGTCTTGTTTCCATTTAATCTCCTCCGGTATGTTCTTAGGTATTATATTGTTTATGTTTATCAGCAGAAATATATAAATTTAATTTAATAAACTTATGCAGTTTACTTCTGTACATATATCATTTGAGTTAGTTTTATAAAGGTTTGCGGTTGATTAATAGAAGTTAAGGTGATTTTATGGGTGAATGGCATAAGGCTTCAAGCAGAAAAGCAACAGGCGGCATAGTAAGACGGAACAGGAAGACGAAGAATTATGAGGCAGGCAGTGAGCCGGTCAAGACTGTTGTCGGGCAGAGAAAGGTTAAGCAGGTCAAGGGTTATGGCGGGAACTTCAAGGTGAAATTGAGGGCTACGCCGGTTGTTAATGTTGCTGATCAAAAGTCGAAGTCTGTAAAGAAGGCGAAGGTTCTTGAGGTTATTGAGAATAAGGCGAATCCGCATTTTGTCAGGCAGAAGGTCATTACCAAAGGTGCTCTGATTAAGACGGATGCGGGTGTTTGCAGGGTTACGAGCAGGCCAGGACAATATGGGTCGGTTGATGCGGTTCTTGTTGAGAAAGTCCAGAATAAATAATTTAGTTATTCTTTTTGCTTAGTTGTGCCTGTTTAGGTACTTCTTATTTTTTGGGTTTATGCAATATTTTCTGTAGATTTGGTCATGTATGCAGATTCTTTTTGTTTTTCGATAATTATATGATTTATTTTGCTGCCTGCATCACGAGGTGTAGATGTGGTAAAGATATAAAATAGGGTTGCGGTATAACCCTTGAGAAATGTTTAATCATCCCCTGTGGATTGCTACTTTTTCAGGAGTGAGTATGAGAAAGTCTTCGTCAATGCCGGCTATGTCACCGTTTACTGCAACGCAGGTCTTTCTTAGCCTGTCGACAGATCTTTTTAGTTCTGCCATGTCTTTTTCTTTTAGCGGCTTGATTTTTACCCAGACGATGCAGCCTTCTCTTAGGGCGCTCTGTATGCGCTCTGTGTCTGCGAATTCGGTCAGGGATTCTATTCTGATCTGTAGTTTGCCGTCATTTTGAGCATCACTTGATTCAAGTTCGATGTAGTCTACATCATCTTCTTCTTCAACTGGGCTTGAACCTTTTATTTTTTCTAAAAATCCTTTTATAGGCATTGTTATCACCTTGTCGTATTTAATATATTATTGATTATTAATTGATAGGGTAGTTATATAAATTTATTGTAGGTATTGTATGTTTTTGGTGTCTAATATTTAAAAACATATTAACTTCATGCGGTTTTAGTCCTGTTCTGCTTGTAGTGATTCGAGCATACCTACCAGATTCCATATTTGGGTTCTTGTGTGCGACGGGATGTTGGGGTCGTTGCTTGCCTCATCAAGGAGGCTTATTGCGGTTGATAGTTTTACGGTCGTATCTTGCTTTTTGTCGTTTAAGGCATCTACTGCTTCCTGTATGAGTGCCCTTATGTTTCTTGGAACCCTGCGGTCTTCTGATAGTTCCTCTATGAATTCTGTTATATCTTCCAGTTTGTCCATGTTATCACCAGTTGAAGAATTTATATTTGCTTGAATATCTGAGATTATTGTCTGTGTTTTTTTATATATGTTCTTATGTATGCGCAAGATATTTTAAGGTTTATGGGTATTTTATGTGTATACGGCAATGGTCTAGGGGTATGATGTGAGCTTCCCACAGCCGCGTGATTGATTGATGCGCAGTAGTTTGCCTGATGATGTGGCTGGAAATAGCTCGAGTCCCGGGTTCAATTTTCGAAAATCTGGAGAGTTAATGTGTTTCCGGAGTTCGTTTGAAAATCCCGGTTGCCGTATTTTATTTTTTTAAAAGAAATTTGTTGTGTCAATAGATTTATAAATTTGAAGACTCATAAATACATATTGTAGTAGATATTTTCTTGGTGAGCATCATGAAGACTGATGAGAAGAAGAAAAAATCGAATGACGAAGAGACATTTAAGACAAAGCAGGGGCGCCGTCTTTGCAGGTCAAAGGATGATAGAATCGTCAGCGGTGTTTTTGGCGGGCTTGCTGATTATCTGAATGTTGATCCTATAGTTCTTCGGATTATCGGGGTTGTTTTGTTTTTTGCAAAGCCGGGGGAGTTCATTATTTTTTATATTATTGCATCTATCATAATTCCTGAGTCAGATGGGATGAGTGCTGATTCAGGCGAAAAGAAAAGGGATGTTTTGGAGATGGCTTCTTTGAGGGAGAAAAAAAGTGAGGATGGTGGCAGTTTTCTTTTTGGTGTGGCGCTTGTTGTTCTTGGGGTCGTGTTTATTTTGCAGAAACTTTTTTCATGGTTCACGTTTGATTATGTGTGGCCTTTTGCTCTGATTGGAGTAGGGGTGTATATTATTTTGAGGCGGTGATATGATGCGTAAAGGCAGAGCATCCGGATTTTTTGGAGTTTTTCTTATTGCAGTTGGATTATTTCTGGTTTTCAATAATATGGGTCTTGTTGATTTTTCGTTCTGGGAGTATTTTGGTGATTACTGGCCTCTCGGTCTTGTTATTTCCGGGGTTGCCATCATGTACAAAAGAGCGGATGCAGGGTTTGCGGTTCTTGCTTTGACGTTTTTGCTTCTTTTCTTTTATGGGGTCGGCCAGGTTGGAGCGGGTATTTTTGGTGGTTTTGGCACCGGTTCTTTTCCTTTTGGTGTTGATTGTGTGACTGGTTCCGGTAATGTTACGAGCGATATGAGGAATCTTGTCGAGTTCAAGAGAGTTTCTGCGAGCACCGGGGTCAATGTCTATCTTGAAAAGGGTGACGAGGCAAATGCAAGAGTAGAGGCAGAGGACAATATAATCGATCTTGTGAAGACTGAGGTTAAGGGGGGAAAGCTTGAAGTGTATATTGATAGGTGCATAAGAAACACAAAGCCTGTGAATGTCTATGTCAGTTTCCAGGAGATTGAGGAGTTAAATGCACAGTCTGCAGGACGGATTATCGGCCGTTCGGTTATAGAGGGTGAAGATATTAAGATTGATGCAGGTTCGGCCGGTGATGTTGAGGTAGAGGTCAAGGCAATCGATGTAACGCTGGATGCAAGTAGCGCCGGCTCTATTACAGTTGAGGGCAGAGCAGATAATCTTTATGCTGATGCATCAAGTTCCGGAAGGATTAATGCTTTTGAACTTGTGGCTGATGTGGTTGATGCCAGTGCAAGCAGTGCGGGGGTTGCGCAGGTGTATGCCTCTTTGAAACTCAAGGCAGAGGCGGCGAGTGGGGGAAAGGTGCAGTACAAGGGCGATGCAGAGGTTGATGAGGAGACATCGAGTGCAGGTGTTGTGCGGAAGATGGGGTGGTGAAGTATGAAAAGAGACAAGAGTGGGGGAGTTTTTGCGTGGATTCTGATTACAGTCGGGGTTATTTTTGTTCTTGAGAATTTCGGTTTTATTGATGATGCGTTTTCGAAGCTATGGCCGGTTCTTTTGATTGTGATAGGGGCTGTGATGATTTTCGGGGATAGGGGTAAATGACGAATTCATTTTACTGCGTCAGATATATAATAGTTGAAAATGAATAGATTGTTATGTTTTTTTCTGTAATTGAGAGGTGAAAGGTATGAATATGTTTTTAATTGGAGGATTGGCTGTTGTTGGGGTATTTGCGCTATCTATTGTTCTTTTGTACAACAGCCTGATAAGGTTGAGAAACCAGGTAAAGAATTCATGGGCGCAGATTGATGTGCAGTTGAAGAGGAGAAATGACCTGATACCCAACCTTGTGGAAACAGTGAAAGGCTATATGAAGCATGAAAAGGATCTTCTTGAGAATGTGACTAAAGCGCGTTCAGCGATTCTTTCTGCAGAGACTGTTGAGGATAAGGCAGATGCATCCAATATGCTTTCCGGCACCCTTAAGTCATTGTTTGCAGTGTCTGAAAATTACCCTGACCTGAAAGCAAACCAGAATTTCATGCAACTGCAGGAAGAGATAACCGGCACTGAGAATAAGATATCTTATGCAAGACAGCATTACAATGATATTGTGATGGTGTTCAATACGAAAATTGAGGTGTTCCCTAACAATATTTTTGCAGGCATGCTGAATTTTGGTCAGGAAGCATTGTTTGAGGCAACAGAGGAAGAGAAAAAGAACGTCCAGGTGAAGTTCTGATTTGTCTTTTGTTTTGAGGTGTCTCTATGAGAATCATGTTTGATGAAGTCAGGAGCAATAAGTTCAAGTCATGGGTGCTTATGTTTTTTTTCATCATTCTCATCGGCATCCTTGGCGCACTTATCGGCGCAGTTTATGACAGCATGCTTATAGGATTGAGTCTTGCGGTTGCATTTGGCCTTATCTATTCAATGATGAGCCTTTATTCAGGAGACAGGATGATACTAAAGATGTCAGGTGCGAGACCGGTTACAAAGCAGGAGTTTCCCTACCTATTTCATACAATTGAGGGGCTTTCGATCTCTGCGGGAATCCCGTGCCCGAAAGCTTATGTGATTGACGATTCTGCGCTGAATGCATTTGCTACAGGGCGCGACTTTGAGCATGCGTCTATTACTGTGACTACAGGACTTTTGAAGACCATGAACAGGCAGGAGCTTGAAGGTGTTGTTGCTCACGAGATGTCGCATATAAAGAATTATGATATCCGCTTTATGATGCTGGTCACTGTGATGATAGGGATTGTGACGTTGTTGAGTGATTTTCTTTTGAGGAGTTTTCTGTGGGGCGGCGGCAGGCACAGGAGATCTTCCGGCGGTGGCAGCGTAGGCATCATATTGATTGTTCTTGGGCTGCTGCTTGCTATCTTAAGCCCGTTTATCGGCAAGATGATCCAGCTTGCTATCAGCAGGAAAAGAGAGTATATGGCTGATGCCAATGCCGCTGTGCTTACGCGTTATCCGCCGGGGCTTGCAAGCGCTCTTAAAAAGATTGCAGGCGACCCGGACCCGCTTGTGGATAAGGCTAATAAGGCGAGTGCGCATCTATTTATTTCAACGCCTTTCAGGAAGAAGACAGGGATTATGTCGAGGCTTTTTTCGACGCATCCCCCTATTGAGGAT
>JAFCBW010000096.1 GCA_017610525.1 Candidatus Nanohalarchaeota archaeon
CCTCTTTGTGTGAATGGTATGTTAGTTATTGTGTTTTTTATTTGTCCTTGACGGGTTGTTACTTCGGGATTGTGAATATATCTTTATATATTTTTGCCTTTGTGGGGGTTAGTCTATATATCGAGTTATCAATGCGCTAATTTAACAGTTTTTCGATGGAGAATATAGGTATCGGTTCAGATTTTTATGAGCCGGATGCCGTTTGGCGTGATTTCGAACGGGTGGATGAGCGTGGAGTGGTCTGTGCGCCGCATCTTTCTTATTGTCATTGTTCTTTTGAATTCTTCTGATACTGGTACGAAGTCGAGTTTGACTACAGCGTCAACGAGATATTCTATTATCCCGCTGCCTGTCAGGCCCTGGCTGGTTTCCGGGATTTCACCGCTTATTACTACTGTTACCTGCATGGCTTTGAAGTATTCCACGAGTCCAAATAGCATCACTCTTGCCATGTATTTGTCCTGCATGAACATCTCGAGTACGGATACTGAGTCGAGGACGACTCTTTGTGCCTTTACGCTTTTTATTGCTTCTGCAATCTGGCTTCTTATGCTTATGAGGTATGATTTTGTTATTCTTTGTGTCTCATCGCCCATGGGCCTTTCAGGATAGATTGCCTTGATTGAGAGAAATTTTAGGAGTCCTTTTTGTTCCAATTCTGTGAAGTTCCAACTGAACATGGAATGGATGTCTTCTTTTATGTCTTCGCTTCTTTCCTCTGTGGTTATGTAAAGCCCCGGTTCCCCGTTCAAAGCTCCTGCGTACATGAATGATGAGCAAAATTGTGTTTTTCCTGTGCCTGTTTTTCCGACAGCGAGGATGATTGAGCCTTTTACGAAGCCGCCTTCTGTTTTTTCGTCCAGTCCCACTATTCCTGTTTTTAGCCGCTCCATTTAATCTCCCTGTGATAGAATACTCTATAATTGGTTCTTGCCCTTTTTATATTTTATATGCTGATGCTGCAAACCTTATAAAACTAAGAGCCTAAGTATGATTTATGTTTCGGAAGTATTATGACCTGCATGTGGCTACGAAGTATTCGTATGGTGTGGATAGTGTTGAGAATGTAGTGAAGTATGCTGAGAAGCTGGGGCTTGATACTATTGTTGTGCTTGACAGGTTTGATTCTCTGGATGTTCTTGGTGAAATAAAGAAGGATGTCAAGGCAGTAAAAAGTGATGTCAATGTGCTTGTCGGTTTGGAGATAAAGGCTGAGAATACAGGGGATCTTAACCGGCAGATTAACAGGTTCAGGGATAATGTGGATATTCTCGCGGTCCATGGTGGGGATTTTGAGGTTAACAGGAATGCGGTTGAGAATCCGCGGGTGGATATTTTGACTCATCCTGAACTGAAGAGGAAGGATTCGGGTATGGATCATGTTATGATGAAGCTTGCAGCAGAGAATAATGTTGCGGTTGAGTTGAATTTCCGGGAGTATCTTCATTCTTACAGAAAGATAAGGTCTTTTGTGCTTTCTCATATGCGCCGCAATGTTATGCTTGCGCGTAAGTATGGTGCTCATGTTATTGTTGCGAGCGGGGCTGAGAGTGTGTGGGATATGAGGGCAGGAAGAGAGCTTGCTTCGCTTGCATATATGTGCGGGTTTGACCGTGAGAGGGCGGTGAAGACTGTGTCTGAGGTTCCTGCGTTTATTGTGAAGAGAACTGCTGAGGTAAAGGATTATACTTTGAAAAATGGAGTGAAAGTAATTGGTGTTTGAATGAAATTGAATACGCTGCCGCCTAGTTTGAGGGATAACCAGAGATATATTGTGTTTGAGATTATCTCAAAGAAGGATGTCCGGCTTGATAATGTTGTTAATGCTATATGGAGTGCATCTCTTCAGCTTTTTGGTGAGGTTGGTACTTCTAAGTTTAAGATGTGGGTTCCGTCTCAGCTGTTTGATGCAGGCAGGAAGAGAGGGGTTATGAAGACTACGCATGATTCTGTGGAGGAAGTGAGGGCTGTGCTTGCGTCAATCAAGGAGATTGAGGGTGAGAGTGTCATATTCTATGTGCATGGTGTGACCGGCACTATTAAGTCTGCGAAGAATAAGTTTATGGGGCAGGGGGATTTGAGGGATTTTGGGGTTAAGGGAGAGAAAGCTTAAATACGCGTGTGGATAAGAATAAGTTATGAAAATTGTTGCGGTTGTGTTTGTTTGGGTTCTTTTGTTGTGTGTTCCTGCGTGTGCGCATGAGGTTACTGTGGGGGTGGCGTCTCTTGGTAATGAATATTCACGTGAGAATTATATTGTGTCTGAAAGTAATGGAGTTATTGCAGGGGTTGTTTCGCGGGGGCTTACTACGGGGGTGGATGTGCAGGGGGGATATACTGAGCTTGCGCAGGATTCGGCTGGGAATAAGTTTTATGTTTTTTTTACACGCGGAACGCGTGAGAGTATTGTTTCGCGTGCAGGGTATTTGATGGATGATACGTTTGAGAAGTTTTACAGCCCATGTTTCGGGTTTGAGCTTAAGAGTAAGAAGCATATTATGATGAGTGCGATTTATGATGCTTTCGATATTGTCGGGGATGAGAGGCTTAGGGCTGGTAATTATAATCTTCTGATAAGGTATGAGCGGCTTGTTTCCGGCAGGCCGCAGATTAGTATTGCAAAGTCAAACTGATGTGTAGATTGCCATTGTCTTTTTTGCGATTGTAGCCCAGTTGTCTATTTTGTCTAGTTTTTGTTTTGCGCTGTCTGCAAGCGTCTTTCTGAGTTGCCTGTCTTTCAGGAGTTTTATGGTGTTTTTTGTGATGTCTTTTGATGATGAGGGTTTGTGGGTGAGGGTGCAGTCGCAGAAGAGTTCTTTTGCGCCGACGTTTTCTGATAAGATGACGGGGATGCTTGCGTCTATTGCGTCAAGGCATGCGATGCCGAAGGGTTCGTGGATAGATGGCATGATGAAGAGTGTTGCGCTTCTGAAGTGTGCGGCCAGTTCTTTGTCTTGTACGAAGCCGGGGAATTCGAATGAGTTTTGGACACCGAGGGTTTTTGCGAAGTTTTCCAGGCTTTCTTTGAGGTGGCCGTCTCCTATGATGATGAATCTGCAGTCCGGGATTTGTTTTAGGATATCGGTTGATGCGTGTATTAGGTATTCGATTCCTTTCTGAAATGTGAGACGGGATGCGCATAGGACTGTTGGGGTTGTATTTTTTGTTCCGGGGGCTTTTGGGAGTTGGGATGTGTAGTTGTAGATTATGCTTATTTTTTTTGGGCCTGTGTTGTAGTGGGTCTGGATTTCCTGTTTCATGATGTTGCTTACTGTGATGATGGCGTCTGATTCTTTGATTGCTGTTTTTTCGATCTCTGAGATTTTGCTTTTGGTGGGTGCGTCTTTCGCGCATCTCATGTGTTCAAGGGAGTGGACTGTGTGGATCCAGCGGATGGGTTTTGGTTTATTGTAATGTATATCCCTCTTGGTGCTTTTGTGATGTCCGCAATCTTCAGAAAGGTTGGCTATCAAGTGCGTTTCGCTTTGCTCAAGCGCACGGGGATTGTTTTTTGTTTTGTCTTTCTCGAGCCCCCGTTCTCCCTTTTTTTGGTATGTTGTGGTGTCTTTTCTTGCTTTTTTTAGTTTTTTTGCGGCTGTGACGCCGAACCAGTCGTGGGTGTGGATGATGTCGAAGTCTGTTGATTCTGCCAGTGTGGTGATTGCGCTTGTGTAGTTTTTGTCCAGTTCTTCGGGGTCTTTTGCGCCTGTGTCTATCTTGTGGATTGTCAGGTTTTTTTGTGGGACATCGGGGGTGTTTTCTTTTGGGAGGATCAGGTGGATTTCTGCGCCTTGTGCGCAGAGGTTTTTTACGAGGTGTGTTATGTGGATGTCCATGCCGCCTGTGATTTTTTTGTCGAAACCCCAGCCAGCGATTAGTATTTTCATGGGTATTGGTTGGGGGGTAATTTATATTAAGTGGAGTGTGTATAGATAGTTTAGGTAGTGGTTGGGTGATGCGGATGAATCCTTTGTATATGGATGATAGTTATTTGAAGAAGTTTAATGCGCGTGTGGTTAGTGTTTCGGACGGGAAGTTTGTTGTGCTTGACAGGACTGCTTTTTATCCTAATTCCGGCGGGCAGATGCATGATACTGGTGTGATTGCCCGGGGTGCGGATGAGTTTTTAGTTGTTTTTGTCGGTAAGTTTTCAGGCAAGATTAGCCATGAGGTGTCGTGTGCGGGGCTTAAGACAGGTGATGAGGTTGAGTGTGCTATTGACTGGGATAGGCGCTATCGGATGATGAGGGCGCATACTGCTGCGCATATAATTTCCGGGGTTATACATGAGAAGACCGGGGCGCAGATTACGGGGAATCAACTTGGGTGCGATAAGTCGCGGATTGATTTTAATGTTGAAGGATTTGATAAGGGGTTGATGGAGTCTTATGAGGGGATGGTGAATGAGGTTGTTTCTCGTGCGCTGCCTGTTACTATAAAGACGCTTGCTAGGGATGAAGCGTTTAAGATTCCTTCTATATCTAAGTTGAAGATGCAGCTTCCTGTATATATCAAGGAGTTGAGGATTGTGGATATTGAGGGGTTTGATATGCAGGCGTGCGGGGGGACGCATGTCAGGAATACTTCTGAGATTGGGAAAGTCAGGCTGGTTAAGACTGAGAATAAGGGGAAGAATTCCAAGAGATTGTATTTTGAGGTTCTGGACGGATGATTCTATGGATGTTTCCGATATTGTAGAGCGC
>JAFCBW010000097.1 GCA_017610525.1 Candidatus Nanohalarchaeota archaeon
TCTATAGTGACAGACACAAAGCACAGACAAGATAGATATACTCCTACGCAAAGCGCCTGTAAGCATTATTTCCCCAGAACAGACAAGTAACCTTAATAATCAACCTTTCTGGGTGCTGTTGCACAAGTCCGAATCAAAAGAGGCTATTGATATCGTTTTAGCCGTATCAGGTCACAGTCATGAAAACAATAGCAAGAGCCCGGACCCATAATAGTTATGCAACATCACCACCTTTCTGAAAGCAGAAACAACCTTTATAAAGTTAACACCACAAAGAAAGATTCGATATTACTTGTAACACTACAAGCTAAAATTGGTTGCTTAATCCAACACGAGATTAAGCATAAAATCAGTCCAATAAAATTCTAACAACCATTAGAATCCCAGGGACTAAACACAAACAACAAAAGAAAAACGGTGATACATTGGCAAGATTCGAAAACATAGTCAGAGTCATGAACACAGACCTTAACGGCGACAAAAACATAGTCTATGCACTAACAAACATCAAAGGAATCAGCTACAACCTCTCAAAAGCAATAATACACTGCGCAAAAACAGACGAAACCAAAAAACTAAAAGACCTCACAGAAAAAGACCTCGCAGACATCGAAAAAATAGTAGAGAACCCTGAAGAATCAAACATCCCTTCATGGTTACTAAACCGCAACAAAGACTACACAACCGGCAAAGACATACATATAACCGGCACAGACATCACAATGACACTCCGCGAAGACGTCAACCGCCTGCGAAAAATCCGCGCATATCGCGGCATCAGGCACGAGATGGGACTGCCAACACGCGGCCAGCGAACAAAATCCTCATTTAGGACAGGAGCAAAAGTCGGCGTAAGCAAGAAAAAGAAATAATCCAATAATAGGTGAAACAATTGGGAGACCCAAAAAAACAACACAAACACTATGACAGCGTCAAAAGGCCATGGGACAAAGACCGTATACTGGAAGAGAAAGACATCGTAAAAAAATACGGCATCCGCAGGAAAAAAGAACTAAGAAAAGCAGAGACCTCCCTAAGAAACCTAAGACAGCGCGCAAGAACACTCATAGGCACAAAAAACGAAAAAGAAGAAGCAGTACTCCTGAAAAAAACATACGAACTGGGACTGACAGAAAAAGACGCCACATTAGACGCAATCCTCAGCCTGAAAACAGAATCAGTACTCGAAAGGCGCCTCCAGACAATGCTCATCAAAAAAGACCTCGCAAACACACCACTTCAGGCACGACAATTCATAACCCACGGTCACATATCAGTAGACAACATAAAAGCAACATCACCAAACTACATCATAAAAATCCACGAGGAAAACAAAATCAGCTACATCCCGAAATCAAACTTAAACCAGACATTCAAATTCGAGAAAAAAGAAGAAAAACCAGAAGCAGACAAAAAACCATACCGTAAGAGAAGACCATTCAAAAGAAGATAAAGGCGAAAACAAACATGAATCCACAATACGACAACAAAATAAACAGAAAACCCAAATGGGGAATCGCACACATATACAGCAGTTTCAATAACACCATAGTCCACATAACAGACATCACAGGCTCAGAAACAATCTCAAGATACTCATCAGGCATGATAACCGACAAAGGCCACCAGCAGGGAACACCATACCCATCCATGCAGGCATCCAAGCGCGCCGCAGAAGAAGCAAAAGAAAAAGGAATAACCGCAGTACACGTAAACGTCCGCGCAACAGGCGGTCACGGCGCAAAAACCCCTGGAAAAGGCGCCCAACCAGCAATACGTGCCCTCATACAGGGCGGACTCAGGCTCGGCAAAATCGAAGACCTGACACCAATCCCTCACGACACCACCCGCAAATCAGGCGGACGGCGAGGCCGGAGGATATAACATGAAACTCAAAATCCTAAACAACAAAAACAGCGAGCTCAAACTCGAACTAGCAGACACCACACCCGCATTCGCAAACAGCCTTCGAAGAACAATAATCACAAAAACAAACACATTAGCCATAGACACAATAGACCTCCACATAAACACATCAGCCATCTACAACGAGATACTCGCCCACCGCATAGGCATGATCCCCCTCAAATTCAAAGACATCCTAAAAAAAACAGATGAATGCACGTGCGAAGGTAAAGGTTGCATAAACTGCGAAGTAAAACTGGTCCTCAAAAAAAGCGGACCATGTACAGTCTACTCAAAAGACTTCAAATCCACAGACAAAAACGTAAAACCAACAAGCGACAAAATAATCATAGCAAAACTCCTTGAGGATCAGGAAATAAGCCTCGAAGCAACCGCAAAGCTCGGCACATGGCCAGAACACGCCAAATGGCAATCCTCAAACATAGGCTACCAGTACTACCCGGATATAAAAACATCCAAAGACTGCGACATGTGTAATATTTGCGCAAAAGCATGCCCGAAATCCCTAATAGACACCACAAAAAAAATAAAACTAAAAGACAACTACGAATGCGACCTCTGTGGCAAATGCGTTGACGTATGCCCAAAAAAAGCACTAACACTCACAAAAGACCGCACAAGAATAATATTCACCATAAAATCCGTATCTGGTCTGGAACCAAAAGACATAGTCACAGGCGCACTAAAAACACTAAAAGCAGACCTCAGCGAATTATCAAAACAAATAAAATAAACCATACGGGCCCGCAGGGGTACCCGAGCTGGCCAAAGGGGCAGGACTTAAGATTAAAACAAACAACACATAAGATATCCTGTAGACGCAGGTCTTACAAGGGTTCGAATCCCTTCCCCTGCATAACAAAAAACAAGACGTGAAAAACATGGCAAAAAAAACAGGGCCAACCAACCCGAACACAAAAAAAATAATCAATAAGCTAAAAAAACAATCCATTGAAAAAAAGACAAAAATTTACAGCAACATAGCCAAAAGACTCGAGAAACCAAGAAGAATACACCCTACAATAAACATAAGCAAACTCGAAAAACACCTGAACAAAGGCGACACCGCAATAATACCGGGAAAACTGCTCGGCGACGGCGAAATCACAAAACCAATAACAGTTAGCGCAAAACAATTTTCAAAAACCGCGAAAACCAAGATAGAACAGGCAGGCGGCAAATGCCTGACATACGAAGAAATAATAGAAAAAAACCCGAAAGGCTCAAAAATAAAAATCATGTCATAAAGGCGAAACCATGATAATCGACGCAACAGACACAATACTTGGAAGACTTGCAAGCTACAGTGCAAAAAAAGCACTTGCAGGAGAAGAGATAATCATAATCAACGCAGAAAAAGCAATCGTCTCAGGCACAAGAACAGACATCCTTAGAAGATACAAATTCAAAAGAGACGTCGGCGACTCAATAAAAGGCCCTTTCCAGTCAAGAATGGCAGATAGAATGGTCAGAAGAACAATAAGAGGCATGCTGCCACGAAAGACCCATAGGGGAAGAGAAGCATTCAAAAACATAAAAGTACACATAGGAACACCTAAAGACATCACAGGCAAAGCCGAAATAATCGAAAAACACAACAAATCCACACTAAACAACCCAAAATACATTGCAGTAGCTGAAATAAGCAAATGGCTCGGAGCAAAACAAATATAATATGTGATAAAATGGATAACAAAAAACCAAAAGTAATAACCACAATCGGAAAAAGAAAATGTGCAATAGCACGTGCAACCCTCAAAGAAGGAAAAGGCAAGATCACAATCAATAAAACACCGCTAAAAAACATAAAACCACAACTCGCACAACTAAAGATACTGGAACCGCTGGCACTTGCAGGTAGCACCAAAGACAAAATAGACATCAGCATAACCATAAACGGCGGAGGCACCTTCGGGCAGGCCGATGCAGCAAGACAGGCAATATCACGCGGACTAATCAAGTGGACAAACGACGAGAACCTCCAGAAAAAAATCGTAAACCACGACAGAACCATGGTCAGCTACGACCCGAGAAGGACAGAACCCCGGAAACCATCCCGCTCAAAACAGGGCGCAAGAAGAAAAAGACAACTAAGTAAAAGATAAAGGTGATAGCATGATAATACCGATCAGATGCATCTCATGCGGCGAAATAATAGCAGACAAATGGGAAAAATTCAAAGAGGATCTAGCCTTAGGCAAAGATCCGAAAAAGATTCTCGACAGTCTGAAAGTCAACAAATACTGTTGCAGGTGTTCAATAATAACCACAGTAGATATCATTGACGACATCGCAATATTCAAAAAAAGATTACTCCCACGTAAAGAAAACAAAACATGTGCTCCTGTAGTCTAGTCCGGTAAGGATGCCGGCCTTTCAAGCCGGTGGCTCGGGTTCAAATCTCCTAAATATTCTGATACAACTAATATTTTGAGTGAAAATCCCGGCAGGAGCATTAACTATTTATTTCTTACTAGACATACTTCACAAATAAACAACACAACAAAAGCAGGGGTCGCCCAGTTGGTCAAAGGCGCCGGGCTTAGGACCCGGTCTCGTAGGAGTTCGAGGGTTCAAATCCCTTCCAATGCATCATATTAGTCTCCATACAAGATTCAATACATGAATGCGAAAAATAATCACGGTGATTTTATGGCAGTAAATCCTGGAGAAGATATAGTAAACGTTTGGTTACAAGACTGCGGCGGTT
>JAFCBW010000098.1 GCA_017610525.1 Candidatus Nanohalarchaeota archaeon
AGCCATCGTATAACTGAATTACGCGCATGAAATCCTTCGAAAAGCAGGAATCCCTCCTAAAAACACGCCTGACCGAAGTCCAGGCCAAACTCATGGAATCATTCAAAGGAAAAGGTCCGGCAGCGCAGCAAACTTCTTTTACATAATTTAGTATTCGTACCAGCGAACCAGAACAAATTTAAATTTATATTTCTTATTAGTAGTATGTTCTACAAACCAATCAGTACAGAAAAAGCTATTGGCACTGGTGCAGGATTAGGATTAGCATATCTACTGACAGGCAATTTTTGGTATACTTTATTTGGCAGTGCTTTAGGATACCTCATAGGCGGGTGCTGTGAAGAAACCACAAGCGTAAAGTCTATTGAACAAGCATATCCGCAATATAAAGTATAACCTCACTCCCACTCAATAGTCCCCGGCGGCTTATTAGTGATATCATAAACAACCCTATTAACTTCTTTTATCTCATTAGTAATCCTCGTAGAAATATTCTCAAGCAGGCTATACGGAACCTTAGAAAAACTAGCACTCATCGCATCAACAGAATTCACAAGCCTCACCGCAACAACCTTCTTATAGCTCCTCGCATCCCCCTGCACCCCGACAGACTTAACAGGCAAAAGAACAGCAAACGCCTGCCAGATATTATCATACTCACGAGCCTTCCTCAACTCATCAAGAACAATATGATTCGCCCTCTTCACAACCTCCACATTCTCAAAAGTACACTCGCCGATAATCCTTATAGCAAGCCCGGGCCCTGGAAATGGATGCCTCATCGCAAGCTCAGAAGAAAGCCCAACCTTCTTTGCAACAGCCCTAACCTCATCCTTATAGAGATCAGCCAAAGGCTCACACAACTCAAGCTTCATATCCTTAGGAAGCCCCCCCACATTATGATGAGACTTGATAACAGATGAATTCTTACTCCCCCCACTCTCAATCCTGTCAGGATATATTGTCCCCTGCATAAGTATCCCTGCTTTTTCCCTAATGGCAACCTCATCAAACACCTTGATAAAAAGCTCACCAATAATTTTCCTCTTACGCTCAGGATCCACAACCCCTTTAAGCGCACCATAAAACCTCTCCCGCGCATCAATCATCTCAAGCTTCATATCCCACGACGAAAATGCCTTTTTGATGAACTCCGGCTCATCCAGGCGCATAAATCCTGTATCCACAAACACTGCCGTAAGCCTGCTGCCAATAGCCTTACTCGCAAGAACAGCAACAACCGATGAATCAACACCGCCGGAAAGCCCGATAATAGCACGGCGCTTGCCGACCTGCTCCTTTATCCTCTCAATTTCATACGCAATGAAATGCTCCATGCTCCAGTCTTTCTTACAAGAGCAGATATCAAAGACAAAATTCTTAAGAAGCACCTTACCCTTCTTTGTATGAGTGACTTCAGGATGAAACTGCACCCCATATATACCCTTCTCTCTATTCTGGATCACCGCAATGCAATCATCAGTCTTCGCAGCAATCTCAAATCCATTAGGAAGCGCAGTAACCGAATTACCATGATTCATCCAGACATTTTCAGTCTTATCAAACCCCTTAAGAATACCATCCTGCTTAACCACTTTCAGCTTTGTCATCCCATACTCTCTACCTGCACCAAGACCAACTTTCCCGGAAAGGTAGTGTCCGATAATATGATGGCCATAACAAAGCCCAAGCACAGGCACCCCCATATCAAATATTTTCTTGTCACACTGCGGCGCATCCTTCTCCACAACATCATCAGGCCCTCCAGATAGGATAATACCCTTTAAATCAGGATACGCATCCATAATATCCTTCACAGTCACACTATTCGAAACCACTTCAGAATACACTCCATGGTCACGCACGCGGCGCGCTATAAGATGCGCATACTGCGAGCCAAAGTCCATCACAAGAATTTGCGTTTGCATACTCTATCCTTTAGAAGTTGATATTATATAATTTACTGTTGTGAGCAGAATGTTCAGAATTTCAGATTAAGTTTCGGGACATCAACAACCCCCTTATCCCCAGTAACCTCCCCAACCACCTTGCATGAAAGCTTCCACTTCCTCAAAACACCAAGAACATCATCACACGCATCTTTCCTGCAGACAACAACAAACCCCATACCCATATTGAACGTCTTATACATCTCCTCATCCGAAATACCGGCAACCCTCTTAACCTCACTAAAAATCGGCAGAACATCCATAACATCAATCAACCGAAACCCGACATCACCATTCAGCCGCTTAAGATTCATTAGCCCACCGCCAGTGATATGGCAAAGACCAGTAACAGAATCACGATACTTTGACAGGACATCTAAAACCGGCTTAACATATATTTTTGTAGGCCTCAACATCTCATCGGAAACACTCACACCCCACGGAAACTTATCCTCCAAGTTATACTTGCCAAGAACAACTTCCCTTGCAAGCGAATAGCCATTGCTGTGCAGCCCTGACGACGCAATACCTATAACCTTATCACCCACATGAATATTATCACCAAGAACAACCTTATCCTTATCAACCACACCAATAGCAGTTCCCGCAAGATCAAAGCCCATGCCAGAAACACCGGTGATAACCCCCTTAAGAGACGCAGTCTCGCCTCCGATAACCGCAACCCCCGCATCATTCGCACCGTCCCTGATACCTTTCGAAATCTCAACAACAATATCCTCATCAATCTTCTCAACAGCAAGATAATCCACAAGCGCAATTGGCTCAGCACCCGTACAGATAATATCATTCACATTCATGGCCATCATATCAATACCGACAGTATCGAACTTTCGCGCCATCTGCGCAACAAGCACCTTAGTCCCAACCCCGTCAGTACACATCACAATATACTTATCCCCAATATCGACAAAATTAGCAAAATGCCCTATCTGCGACTTAACTTCCCCTACTTTCCCCTTCCTGTTAGCGAAAGTCCCCGATATGACAGACACTATAGACTTGACTGCCCTCTCCTCTTTTTTGATATCAACACCAGATTCAGCGTATGTTACAGGTTTCATAATAAATGCCTCAATGTTATTCTATAGTTCTCTTTGCGCAATGAAAATTTATTAAATGCACGGTTGCACCGTGTCTTGTGTCATTGTAGGGTGTCATCACAATGTCGCTTCTGCATAGTGAATCTGTTTACTATATAATATATTACATGCAAATATCTCTGTTTGCACTTAACAGTATAATCTGGATTGTGATGTTTATACAAATATACAAATAACTGCTGGTTTTTTGGAAATATGTTGCAAACCAAGCCAATATGTTTGTCATTTAAGGGATGTAAGACAAATAAAAGTAAGTAATATATTGAGGGAAGAGGTTGGGAATTATGAGATTTGATAAATTGTCTTTTTTAAGTATTTTTGCATTTTGTTTTTTGATATTGCTTTCAACAGTACATGCTGCGCAGCTCGATGTATCTGTCGGCGTCGATGAACTGATATACGAACCAGCCACGAATGTTACAGTCTCCGGCTACATACTCTCTGCAACAACACACATGCCGATACTGGGTGCATACGCCAATATCATAATCAAGAATCCAGACGGCTCAACACTCAACACCCAGTATAATGTAGGCGCCAACAGTAGAGGACTATACACAGCCCTCCCGGTCCAGGTCACAACCGAAGGAACCTATACAGTCACAGCAGCAGCAACCTCCCCCGGATCAACAGGTTACTCACAGGCAACCTTTGTCGTTGAAGGCAAAAAAGATTACACCCTCACAACAGACAAATATTTATATTCACCAAACGAAACCGTAACAGTCACTCTGATTGTCCAGATACTAGACTCTAACGACGTACCTGTCGCAGGCGCCAACGCAGTCACAGTACCTGTAAAAATCATCAGAAAATCAGACGGTACAACAGTAAAATCCACAGACCAGATAACAGATTTCAGCGGAACCGCAACAACAACATATACAATCCCAGTTAACTCCACATCTTACAGTGATTTCTCAGTAATTGCAGGAAACGGACTCGCAGTTGCACTGTTCAGGGTGCCTTCATTCAATGCAAAAGTAGAGACAATAGACGCCAACAGCGCAAATAAGATGCTCTATTCATCATCAGATTACCTGTATCTAAAGGTTGCAGCAAGTGTCGATACAGACAGTGGAAATACAATGCCGATCACATCCGCTGAAATCAAGGCATATATAATAAATAGTGCCGGAACAAAACTTGCCACATTATCCCAATACACAGAATCCCCTAGTGGAACCTACACATCATCTAACTATTCCCTCAGCAGTTTCACTAACGGAGAATACACAATAAAAGTAGACATTTCAAAAAACAACCTCACCCAGAGCACGAATACAAAATTCAGTGTGAAAACCCTAAGAGTCGATGCAGTACCAATATTTGACAAAGATATGATCCGTGCTTTCATGAAAGGAGAAAATGCAACTCTGGGTCTGTACATCGTGGACTTGTCAACAGGAAATGAAATAACCGGCAGCGCCATAACCGGAGCTGAAGTCATTGAATGCAAAGATTCAAAATGGAAAGACTGCATGTCTGAAATTACTAGTTATTCTGAACTGGAACCTGGTTTTGA
>JAFCBW010000099.1 GCA_017610525.1 Candidatus Nanohalarchaeota archaeon
GGTTATGTTGTCTGTGGATTGTTCTACTTTCGTGTTTCCTGTGAATGATTTGCAGTCTGATTCTACGTGTTCGATCAGGTCTGTCAGTTCTGATTTTTGGATTTCTGTGTCTATTTTGAAGTGATGTGAGCATGCGTTTGATGTGAATACTAGTTTATAGAGCTTGTCGTTGTCTCCTTTGAATGTTACTGCGAATAGCATTTTTTGCACCTTTTTCTGTCTGGTTGGGTTGTTTGTGTCTGTAGGTTATTTGTGTGTCCATAAATAAATATGTGTGGTTTGTTTGGGTATGCGGTTGGAAAAGTCGGTTTTGTTGCTGGCTTTGCATGGTTAAGTGGTTTGGAGATTGGCTTATGCGAACTGCGCCAAGGTGCGCTGGTGTCTTATGTTTGACAAAAGCCGGCTTTCTTTTTTGTAGCGCTCAAAAGGCAGTTTTAGTTTTGATTTCATGTGCGTAAGCGCTTCTCCAAGGGTGTCGAATTTTAGGGGTTTGTTTTTTAGTGCGCCTCTTATTGTTTCGCGGATTACCCAGACGCCCAGGGGGGTGTCGTATTCGGGGTGTACTTCTCTTATTACCAGGAATGATGCTTGTTTTTTTGTTTTTGCGAGGTATTCTGTGCATGCCAGCCTTGCTGAGTAGTAGGCGCCTGTTACGTTGGATGCGTATGTTTTTCTGCCGTAGTAGTTTTCGTGGTCTGAGAAGAGGATGGGTGCGGCGCCTTTCGGGTTCCATACGCTTTTTGGGAATTTGGTCTCTATTACCTCGAATTGCCATTCGTTTGGTGTTGCCAGGATTTCGAAGTGGTTTCCAAGATAGGTGTTCTGGAATACCAGATAGTCGCTTATTGAGTTGTGGCCTTTTATTTTTTCTGCTAAGTTTTTGGATATTGCGTCGTCTATGGCTGTGATTGTCCATCTTGTAGGTACAAGTTTCCTGTTCTTTTCGATGCCCAGGAGGCCAAGGGACATGATTTTTGTGATTGTGTTTTCGTCTGTGTTTTTTTTGTAGAGGTATTGTATTGCGCTTGTGGCTTTGAGGTCTGTGTCGCTTACTGCTTTGTCTATCGGGCGCGCAATCGATGGATTGCCAGTGATTTTTGCTTTCTTTACTTCTGCAGGAGAGCCAATCGGCGCCATTCTTGAGTCAAAGGACAGGGAATATTTTGGTTTTTTTTCGAGCCAATATTCTGCGTCAACCTGGTTTTTTGATTGCGCTATTTCCTGTGCGATGTCGAGGTATTTGTTGTCTGGTGATTTTATATTGACTTTTGCTCTTACTGCGATCATGCCTGATCTTCTGTTTAGGATGTCGGGGATGTTTAGGCCTGATTTATACCAGAATGCCGGGCTGTCTCTTGTCCATGAATATTTGTCAACCTGTGCGGGTGTGAGGATGTTCAGGTTTACTTTGGGGTAGTCTGTGCGGCCTACAAAACAGCTTGGTGGGCTTGTGCCTGTGAAATTTGTGCCTGTGTTTTCAATGACTTTTGAGAATTGTTTCACTTTGGATATTATCTGACAGAATGGCTTTTTGCAGAGGTTTCTTCCTTTGCATCTTGTGCAGAGGTTGTAGTCCATGTGATTAGATTGTGAAAATAGATTTAAATGATGTTTTGCGTATCAGAGTGTTCGGATTCAAACAATACATATAAATACTTTTGCTGATATTATAGTAATTGGTATTATATATGAGTACTCTAAATGTATCTTGGAACCCCGTGAAAAATCAGATGTATAGAGTGACTCATGCCCTGATTATCGGAAACACAGGATTCGGATGCTAATCGGGGATGATTCTACAAAGAATATACCAAAAAGATGACCTACATTTTTTTTCTACAGGTAATGGATGTTTTTATATAGCTCTGCTCTTTACGGCCTCACGATGAATTGACTTGCAATTCATTCGGGTCCAGGTTTTCCAGAAAAACCAGAAAGAGGGCAGGGCTATATATTTACTAATACTTTTTGGGATTTAATTTGTGTATCCTATACTATAAAATGTCAATTAAATATATGGAGGCTGATAATAATGGATAATACGATTTCAGGTAACAGTAAAGAAGAATACGACTTCGAATACTATTACACAAAGATAATGTGAAGCTATGCGTTTGAATAATCGTGTATTGTAGCCATAGAAAGGTTATTACCCGTGTAATGTTTTCCATGGCTACAGCACATTTTATTGATAATTGCAGTGGTTTTTACAGTTTTATGTCAAATTCTTGCAAAACCAACAACAAAACATATAAAGTTTTTATGGAAATAATCATCAGTGTACTTGCAGGTCCGGTGGCTCAGGCGGTTAGAGCACCACGCTGATAATAAACTTCTGTGTTTTTTCAGAATAATATCTGATACGTGGGGGTCGTGAGTTCAAATCTCACCCGGACCATTGAATATATATAGAATAAAAAAATAATTATCGGAGGAAATTCAAATGAATCTCGAAATTCAATTTGCACTTGCGGGCGGTGTTGCAGCAATACTTTTTGCAATCTATCTGACTATAGGTGTATTAAGAAAAGATGCCGGTACAGAAAAGATGAAAGAGATATCCGGCGCAATACATGAAGGTGCAATGGCATTTATGCACAGGGAGTATAAGACTGTTGCAGTATTTACGGTAATAATTACAGCAATCCTTGCTGTTGCGATAAAGGAGAGTTACCCAACAGTTTTGGGTAGTCATGCAACGGCTTTGGGATTTTTTGTGGGAGCAGTGCTTTCTGCTGTTGCAGGCTATATTGGTATGAATGTTTCTGTACGCTCAAATGTACGTGTGGCTAATGCAGCAAAAGATGGTCTTAATGGTGCATTGAAGATAGCATTTCGCGGCGGGGCAGTTACAGGTATGGCTGTTGCCGGGCTTGCGCTGATTGGAGTAACGGTGTTTTATTCTCTTTTCAGGGATCCGCTCGCTATTGTCGGGTTCGGGTTTGGCGCATCGCTTATCAGCTTGTTTGCGCGGGTCGGAGGCGGGATATATACGAAGGCCGCGGATGTCGGTGCTGATCTTGTAGGCAAGGTTGAGGCAGGCATACCGGAAGACGACCCAAGGAATCCTGCTGTGATTGCAGATAATGTCGGTGATAATGTCGGTGATTGTGCAGGTATGGGTGCAGATCTTTTCGAGACTTATGCTATTACAGCTATTGGTGCAATGTTGCTAGGTCACCTTTTGCTTTCACATGAGTACTACGTTGTATATCCACTTCTGCTTGGTTCTGTTGCAATCTTTGCATCAATACTCAGTGTATTTGTTGTGAAGGCAAAGCACAACATAATGGGTGCGCTTTATAGAGGTGTCATAACTGCAAGTATCTTATCTGCAATAGGATTTTATTTCATAACAAACCACTATTTGGCGCCTTTAAGTGAGATAAACGCAATGAATGTTTATTATACAACGCTTATCGGGCTTGGTCTTGCAATTGCGCTGTTTGCGATAACGGAGTATTATACTTCAACGAAATACAAGCCAGTAAGATCGATTGCCGAGGCATCACTCAGCGGCTCGGCAGTGAATATTATTACCGGCCTTGCAGTCGGTCTTGAGAGTACTGCTGTTCCGTTAATGCTTATATCTGCAGCTATTATCGGGTCTTTCCAACTGGCAGGGCTTTATGGTATCGGGATATGTGTCATGGCTATGATATCTCTTACTGCAATGATTATTGCGCTTGATTCATACGGGCCTATAACTGATAATGCGGGCGGTATTGCTGAGATGGCAAGGTTGCCTTCGAAGACGAGAGAGATTACAGATGCTTTGGATTCTGTCGGTAATACAACAAAGGCAGTGACGAAGACGTTTGCAATCGGTTCTGCGGCGCTTGCTGCATTGACGTTGTTTGCAGCTTATGTTCATGAGATTGAGCGTGTTATCGGAGAAGAGGTAGTGTTTGCTATTGATGATCCGCGCGTGCTTGTCGGCTTGTTTATAGGCAGTATGATACCTTTCCTTTTCAGTTCATGGTGTATGCGCGCTGTTGGTCGGACCGGGTTTAAGGTAGTTGAGGAAGTAAGGCGCCAGTTCAGGGAAATCAAGGGCATTATGACATATAAGGCAAAGCCGGATTATGCAAAGTGCGTTGATATTGTAACGGTTTCTGCGCTTCATGAGATGAGAAATCCTGCGATTCTTGCAGTGATTGCACCGCTTGCGGTCGGATTTTTGCTTGGACCACTTGCGCTTGGCGGATTGCTTTTAGGTTCGATATTGTCGGGTGTGCTTCTTGCTATCCAGATGTCGAATGGCGGTGGTGCATGGGACAATGCCAAAAAGTATATTGAAGACGGCAACTTTGGCGGCAAGAATTCAGATGCGCATAAGGCAGCGATTGTCGGAGATACGGTCGGTGACCCGTTTAAGGATACGGCAGGACCTGCTATCAATCCGTTGATAAAGGTCATGAATACGATTGCGCTTATTTTCGTTGCTTTGATTGTGAAGTATGCGCTGTTCTAGAGAGACATAAAAACTTATCGGCCTGAACTTTTGTTCAGGCACTATTTTTTATTTTTTCGCAAATAGGTACGCTGTAGACTATTGCGATTAGGTTTTTCACTTT
>JAFCBW010000100.1 GCA_017610525.1 Candidatus Nanohalarchaeota archaeon
ATAAATACACCTAACGTAACAGCCATATGGACGAACTCTTCAATAAACACATACAATCTTCAGGACAGCATCACGATATATGCAACCATAGAAGAAGATCGTGGCTTCAGTGAAGTCAAAGCAGAAATGACAAAACCGGACGGCCACAAGGAAAATCAGACAATGGAAGAATCCACAGGTGGAACATTCCACACGAATTTGCCATTCACAAACACAACAGAAACAGACAACTACACAATAAAAATATACGCAACAGACACTTCATTCAACACAAACGGCACAGAAACCAGAAATTTCACAGTAACAAACATATATCCGACAACAACAATCGAAACAGAATCCCTATACAACAGGGGCGAAAACGCCACCATAACCATCTACGTCTACGACGTAAACAACAATCAAGTCACAGGCTTCAACACAACACTCAACATAACCTACGAATCAAACACAACAACTCTCCTTGAAAACAATCAGACAGATACATACACATACTACATAAACACATCCATACTCGGCATCCACAACCTCTCTGCGAACATAACCAAAAACGGTAACCTCGGCGCAAACACAGGCACATTTAACGCAACAAACATCTTAGATATGTCATTCGATACAGAATATACTATTTTCATAGAAAAATATTACATACGGCCCCTTGAATTATACTCATATTACGCAAGAGGACAAGCATACCTGAATGACTTAAACGCAACATTATATTGCTACAACAACAGCAACGAAAATTGGGAATACGTACCTCTGGCAAAATTATCATCCAACCAATACACATATTCGGACCCACAATCAGGACCCCCGCAATGCTACGCCACAAAGTCAGGCTGCCAGTCATTTGAAATAACAGCAAACATAACAGACGCCTACAACAACTCAGGCATAAAAACATTACACTTGGAAACATATTGTCCTTCGCAAATACCCCCCACTAGTGGAGGAGGAAGCACATCATCCGGCGGGGGCATCGCAGGGATATTCCAAAACGCAACAGAAACAATAAAAACAATCTTCCTTGGAAACCAGACAAACACAACAACAATAATCAGCGACTTCAAATTCACACTCAGCAAAAAAGAGGCCAGAATAAATCAAGGCGAAGACACAACCATTATAGCAACAATAGACAACATCGGCGATATTGAACAAAAAATCACAGCATCAATCACAAAACAATGCTGCAACATAACCCTCAAAGACAAAACATACAGCATACAACCAAAAAACAAACAAGACAGCCCCATCCGCATCCACGCAAGCCTCACAACAGCCCCCGGCGAATACCTGGCAACAATAACCATGGCCACAGGAAACATAACAAAAACAGAAACACTCACAATAACAATTCAGGAAAACCCGCTGATAACCGACCTGAAAAACCTTGAAAACAAAATCACAGACCATGAAAAAGAAATAGAATCATACACAAAATCAGGACTAGGCACAGCCCACCTGAAAAAAGCACTCAACGAACTAAAATCCCACATCGAAAACGCAAAACAATACATCCAAAAAGACGACCTCAAAAACCTCAAAACCTCAATCAGCGAAGCAAACAAAAAATCAAGCTACATCACACTGGAACTCCTCAGGCTAAAAACACAAAAATGGCTATACGAAAACAAGGAAATAATAGCACTCACAATAATCGCAATCATCATACTCTCATACCTCGCAATCTACTTCATAATACCCTACTACTACCTGCAAAAAGAACTCAAAGACCTGAAATCAAAAGAACTTAAATTCAAAGACGAAGAAAGAACCGTCCAGAAACAATACTTCATGCGCCAGCTTGACGAAGCCACATTCAACAAGCTGATCTCAGAAAAGCACAGCGCACTCCTCGACACTCGCTCACAACTCAAGCAGGTCGAAGAAAAAATAAGCCTCCTCACAAGAGGCAAACTAAACCTAAGAAAAGAAAAGCACAGCAAATACTTCATACTAAACAAAATAACCAAAAACAAGCAGGCATCTACAGAAAAAAAGTTAGATCTCAAAGAAAAGATAAAATCATTCAAAGAACAGGAATACAACTTGGTCCAGTCCACAAAAGAAGCAGAAAAAAACTACTACTCGCGCATCATCACACAAGAGGAACTAGAACAAATCACAAACAACAACCGCGCAAAAACAGAAACAATAAAAACGCAGCTACACACACTGGAAAAACTACAGTCAGCACCACCAGGAAAAGGCATCAAACCCAAAGAAAGCAGAATCACAAAAATAAAGCAAAAATACACCCAATACAAACTCAAAAAACAAAAGATGCGCATCGAAAACAAAATACACACACTCCAAAAACATGAAAGCGAAATCGAAAAAAAAGACAGGGAACTAAAAACAAAAGAAGAACAAATCAAAAAAGTAATAGAGAACCTAAAAAAACATGAAACCCAGCCTACAGGTTCGGAGTAACCCACACCTCAAGCACAGCAGCAGCTATAAGAATCAGCGAAGAAACAAGATAAAGCATACCCGCATCCTTCGCAACCCCGACATCATGCTTGCCGCGAATCATTCCAATAGAGAGAATACCACCGGCAATACCCGCGATGAAATAAGCAACAATTTCCGGCACCCCGTGAATCGAGATCGACAAAAGCGCATCTAAATGCCCCTGCGCAAGCGAATACGAATACTTCTGCGAAAATTCACCTGCAAGGCCACTCACAAAAACCCCGATAACAGACGCATTCCACGAAAGAATAAATATCGCCCCGGTCCCAAAGAAAAAAGACATCAAAAAAGCAATAGTAGTAACCTTCAGGTTATTCGAAAGAATAGTCCAGAAAGTCATCGTCGAAGCAGTCGCAGAACCGCTAAGCCTGATACTTGCAATAGTATTCGCCTGCTGTGAAAAAAGCGTCGACGTATAGCTCTCAGGCAAAACAGTATACCAGAAAGAAACACCAATCAAAACACCCATAAAAAGATATGCATAAACCATAATCGTCTTCTCATGGTGAGCAAAAAAACCCAACTCAATCCTCTCTGTCTCCTCATCAATCTCCTCATCATCCCTGAGTATCGCAGAAATCGTAGGAAACGCAGCAATAGTAATCAAAAAAAGAAAAATCACAGAAGACGAAGACGGAAAAATATAATAAGCAGCAAACAAAGACACAGTCGTAATCAAAAGCCCGTAAAAAAACATCTCAATAGGCTTAGACTCCGCCTCCTTCGCATTCATCAGCAACTCAAAAACCATATAATACCACCATCAAGACAGTAATATTATACAAGTCCCACATATATAAAAATTTGGTTACACCACCACAACATAAAACAACCATCCAACAAATATATAAAATTACCACCTCAAGAGAAGGTATAGTTAGTCACAAAGAACAACTAACAGCAGGTGAACAAATGACAGGACTCATTCCATTTCTCGAAAAAAACAAAGAACTCATCGACAAAACAATCGAAAAATACATCCCAAGAAAGATAGATGCTGCCTATCTCGAATGGCTCGCAGGACCCGCAGGATACAAATACGACATAGGCTCAATCCAGAAATGCATCATTGACCCTACATGGAACCTCCTCGACCGCGGAGGCAAAAGATGGCGCCCCAGTTTCTTCATACTGATCACAGAATCATTAGGCAAAAAAGCAAGCACCCTCATCGACTTCGCAGTCATCCCCGAACTGATCCACAACGGAACACTCATAATCGACGACGTGGAAGACGACTCAGACAAAAGAAGAAACAAACCCACGATCCACAACATATACGGAACAGACGTCGCAATAAACGCAGGCAACGCACTCTACTACATCCCCCTGAAAATAATAGACGGAAATAAAGACCTCATTGGTCCCTCGCAGACATCCCGTGTCTACGAAGCATACGTCCAGGAAATGATAAACCTCTCACTCGGCCAGGCCATGGACATCTGGTGGCACCAGGGAAAAAACGAAAACATAACAATCGAACAATATCTGCAGATGTGCGCATACAAAACAGGCACACTTGCAAGGCTCGCAGCCAAACTAGCCGTAATCATATCATCCGGCACACAAGAACAGGAACAAAAAATAAGCAAATTTGCAGAATCCATAGGCATAGGCTTCCAGATACAGGACGACATACTTGACATCACAACAAGCGAACGCGACAAATTCGGCAAATCATTCGGAAACGACATCCACGAAGGAAAAAGAACCCTCATGGTAATCCACGCACTGAACAACGCATGCGAGACCGACAAAAAAAAGCTAACCGAAATCCTAAACAAACACACAAGAGACGAACAAGAAATAAACGAAGCATTAGCAATACTAACCAAATACAACTCAATAGAACACGCAAAAAACACAGCAAAAAAAATAGTAAAAGACGCATGGTCTGAAGTAGACCCCATTCTGCCGGAATCAGAATCAAAACACATGCTATCCGAATTCGCCACCTACTTGATAGAACGGGACATATAACAATAAACCATGTGATGAAATCAGGAAATACAAAACAAAAAATAATCCCTCAAATTAACGCATGTATGCACTCGAACTAAG
>JAFCBW010000101.1 GCA_017610525.1 Candidatus Nanohalarchaeota archaeon
GCCCTGATACCCCCGCAAGAATTACATTTCGGCAGCTTATAAGTAAAAGACAATTCATTTACTCCCTCACTTAAGTTTAAGCTCCTCTCCTTATCTAATCTGCCATTGATACCCTTTATCGTAACAGTCACATCAGAAACATTCGCATTCGAATATATGTCTGCATTGATATTCAGAAGCTCCGAAGAATGGTAAACTCCCTTATCTGTAGAAATATTCAAAGAGACCATGGTAACATTATCCGTCACCCCATATGCATTCTGTTCTGCAACACACCCGCAGGCAACCATAACGGCAACCATCCAAAAAAACCCCAAAAGAATATTCTTCATTCATCCCCACCACTACAAAAACAGTTAATCAAACTTAATATAGTTAAGGTCGTTACTAAATGGATAAATATCCACAAAAACAAAGAGACCTTAATCTATCCGGGCGAATCTCAAAGATTCGCTGGATTTTCGAAATGTTCACCCATTTCGAATTTCGAAATTTGGTAATTTGGGACAAATTTTCAAAATCCTAAAAATCACAACGTGATTTTTAAGGATGTGGCAAAGACATGTGTCTATTTTGAACGCAAGTTCAAAAGCTTGGCACACAAGTGCCATGAAAAGGTCATGTCTTTGACTGCATATTTCCTGCACTCAGACCCAGGCAACAATTACGCACCCCGCAAAAAAAGATTCTATCGGCAAGGTACACACAACATATTTAAAAGCTGTGAGGAGAACATACTTTTATGCTCACTGAGGAAGAACTAATAAAAACCATAGCAGACAAAACAAAAACCCCTGCCGAAGATGTGCTCGCAAGAGTCAACGAAAAAGAGATAGAGTTATCCGGCATGGTCTCAAGAATGGGTGCAGCATACATTGTCGGCAAAGAACTGGGCGTCAACCTCGCAAAACCCGTCAACAAAGATCTGAAGATTAACAGCATAGTCCCCAACATGCAAAAAGTGAACTTCATTGGAAAAATAGTAAACATTTCACCAGTCAAAGAGTTTGATACCTCTGACGGAAAAGGAAAAGTATTGAACATAATACTGGGAGATGAAACAGGAACCATCCGGATCTCATTATGGAACGAGAAAACAGAAGTATCCGAAAGAATCAATGAAGGCGACATCCTTGAAGTGATTGGCGGGTATACCAAACGCGATTACCGGGGATCGACAGAAGTCCGCCTAAGCAATTACGGCAACCTGAGAATTGTAGAAGATGTAGAGATAGAAGTCAAAGAATCAAACATAGAATACAGTAAAAATAGCGGCTACAAAGACATGCTGCTTGATTCCGTCACCGAAGACGAATTTGTCCGCCTGAAAGCATACCTCGTCCGCATCTTCGAAAGAAAAATAGTCCAGAACATCTGTCCTGTATGCAAATCCAAACTCACAAACACCACTTGTGAAAAGCACGGTACAGTGAACCCTGAAAAATTTCTGGTCCTCTCAGGAATAATCGACGACGGATACGGAAACATAAACGCCGTCTTTTTCAGGGACCACGCAGAATCCGTCCTAAAAATGACCGCCGAGCAGGTAGAGAAAGAAATAGAGACAAAAGGCGAAAAACACTTCTTTGATTCTCTTGACATCCTCGGAGACTATCTTCGCATCAAAGGCGTAGTCAGGATGAACAAAGTAACAAACAGCCTTGAATTGATCTGCCACGATGTAAAACCAATCAACACTCTCTCAGAGATAAACTCAATATTGAACAAGCTGAACTCAAAACAAGACGCATCCAAGCCACCAATTGCCCCGGTAAAAGCATGATATTCAAACAATCAAAACACGGAGATGACCGACATGACAGGGAAAGAAAAAGAGAAGGAAGAAGAAATGACAATTCCACAAATAGAAGAAATAGAAGAGGAGAAAGAAGAAGAACTCATGGCAGAACCAGAAACCGCACCGGTAGAAGGCTCAGAACAGGACATTGAAGGCCTGCCCGGCATCGGTCCAAAAACCGCAGAAAAGCTAAAAGAAGCCGGCTATGGTGCCCTTATGAACATAGCGACCGCAAGTGCATCAGAAATCGCCGCAGTCGCAGATGTAGGCGAAGGCACAGCATCAAAAGCAATCATGGCAGCAAGAGGCGCTCTTCGCATGGGCTACGAGACAGGCCTGCAGGCTCTGGAAAACCGCAAAAAGATACTGAAATTGACAACCGGCAGCAAAGAACTCGACAAGCTCCTCGGCGGCGGCCTTGAGACATGCTCAATAACAGAATGCTACGGCGCATTCGGCAGCGCAAAAACGCAGATTGCACACCAGCTTGCAGTCAACGCACAACTGCCCATAGATGAAGGCGGCCTGAACGGCGCTGTACTCTACATAGACACAGAGCACACATTCCGCCCCGAAAGAATAATGGAGATGTGCAGCGCAAAAGGTCTTGACCATAAAAAAATCCTTGCAAACATACACGTCGGCCGCGCATACAATTCAGACCACCAGATACTCCTTGCAGACAAGGCAAAAGATATAATGAAAGAAAAAAACATCAAGCTGGTAATAGTAGACTCTCTGATGTCCCACTTTCGCGCAGATTACATCGGCAGGGGATCCCTGGCCGGCCGCCAGCAAAAACTGAACCAGCATCTGCACGTCCTCCAGAAACTCGCAGACACATACAATGCACTCATATACCTGACAAACCAGGTCATGTCAAAACCTGACATGCTCTTCGGCGACCCCACAGCCGCCGTAGGCGGTCACGTCCTCCATCACGCCGCCACATTCAGGATATACCTGAGAAAAAGCAAAGGCGACACAAGAATATGTAAACTCGTGGACTCCCCCAACCTCCCCGACGGAGAGACAGTCATCCGCATAACCCCCGATGGCGTCATAGACCGGTAAACTGCGTGGACTGGGGGAAGGCGCAATTTCCCCCAAACGCAACCGATGAAGAAAAAGAAATTATAGAGGATAGTTTAAAATGAAATCTGAAAAGTCACTAATAGTATTCCTGGACAAGAAGATAAGGCGCATTTGGCATAATGATGAATGGTATTTTTCAGTAGTGGATATTGTTCATGTATTGACTGATAGCCCTAATCCTCGCAATTATTGGAAAGTCCTGAAACATAGAGAAAATCAACTGGTTACAATTTGTAACCCTTTGAAATTAGAAGCACCAGACGGAAAGTTAAGGGAAACAGATTGTGCGAATACTGAGTCTATGTTCAGAATAATCCCACTGTCCTAATTAACGACGGTTCGAGGAGTATGCAAAAAGTTACCCCATGTCCACAATTTATGAGTTAAATTCTCTTCCATTCCTGGTGACACTTTTCCGTGTAATGGTTTCATGAAATTCCAATAAAATCTAAAGAGTTCAACTGCACTGTTTAGTTTGTATTTATTTTTTGCATGACATTGACTTTGTCTCACAAGTCGCGATAATCTATTTCTCAAAATGGTATTGAGGCACTCAATATTTGTTGTTTCTATTTCGTTTACATCCGGATTACCAAAGACAATAATCTTTTTTTTGCCAATCACCCTACCTTTCTCTTTAATCTTGATTAGTTGACCATAATCCATTGAATCAATATTGAAATATTCTGGAAGAACACGCTCATATCCAAAATTACCATCACTAAATATCTCTAGTTTGTTATCTGGTGTTGGTTTTTTGATATGCTTTTCAAAATGATCAAACAGTAATCTGCAGGTGTCATCGGTTCTTTTACCTAAAGCAAAAGTAGCGAAAAAGAAAGACTTTCTTTTTACTATTGTGTATCCCCAGAAGTCACCTGACGTAGCTTCTTCACCGCAGTTGGGCTTAATTTTCTTTTGTTTTTCAGGAGATCCGAAAGCAGAATAGTCGAACCATCAGGTTTTTTAATCAGCAGACTGTTGATGGATTCGATACTGTTACGGAAACTTTCGTCGTACCTGACGAATATTCCAAATCTTTTATCGTCAACGGTTGTGCGGACTGGGGCTTGAGCTGGGATTCCGGACCTAACCCTGGACCTGGTCCCGGTACCGGATTGGCCGGCGCTGGGGTGTCTGGGGTCTGCGGAGGTGCATCAGCAGCCAGCAGTTCTGCCATGGTGGAATAAACAGGCCCCGATTCGGACGACCCTCCAACCATGATTGCGCTGACTTCCTTGTTCACCTCGGCACAGATTTCGTCGGTCGCACGGTTCGAATTGACGGCTTTCTTCTCGGCATAGAGGATGTTTGCCATCCCCTTGGCAGTATATGCCATGCCTGGAATACTCTCGTCAGTCTCGAACATATCGTACTTGGACTTGGTCTGTTGCTCCTGGCTCGCCACTCCCGAGTTCTCGATTGTTGACAGCTTCTCAGAGAGAGCCCCCAACTTATCGTCCAGTTGTGCATCGCGTTGGGCGTCACGAACAGCATCCCTTTGCGCCTGATAGGCAGCAAATTTTTGTGGGTCTACCATTGTGTCGTAATCCAACTGCGGAATAGACTGGTTGATATCGGCCGGTTGTGGATTGTTTGCCTGTTGCGGTTGTTGCGGGAGCGCCTTGAGAGCTGCGTTTTGTGCTT
>JAFCBW010000102.1 GCA_017610525.1 Candidatus Nanohalarchaeota archaeon
ATCAGGGTTGTCAAGAAGGATCATGTCAGCCAGGTTGTTGGATGATGGTTATTATTATATAAAATTTCGTGGTAGAACTGTATTATTGAGAATAATGTTTTGTGGGTGATTGTATGAAATATGCAAAAAGTGCGGCTGTTGAGATTATTGATCATATTAAGAAAGTAGTGCATGAGATTGATGTTAAAAAGGTTAAGGCGCTTATGGATGACCTGATATGCGCAAAGAGGGTTTTTGTGTATGGTATGGGTCGATCGGGGTTGATTGGCCAGGCTTTTGGGATGAGGCTTGCGAACCTGAATTTCCAGGTTTATATTGTCGGGGAGGTCACTACTCCTGCAATTGAGAAAGGGGATTTCCTGTTTTTGATATCGGGGTCGGGCAATACGAAGTCTATTGTCATGGCAGCAGAAATTGCTAAGGAGAAGGGTGCGAAGGTTGGAGTACTGACTTCTAATCCGGATTCACAGGTTGCAAAGCTTGCGAATACGTTTGTGGTTATACGCGGCAGGACTAAGGAGCATGTGGAGGATCTGAAGAAGGAGTATCTTGTTAACCAGCTGCGCGGCCAGCATGTGCCTTATTCGCCTCTTGGTACGCTGTTTGAGGATACGTGCCTGATTCTTCTTGATTCTGCTATTGTGCAGATCATGCATGAGATGGGTATCTCTGAGAGGGATATGAAGAAGAGGCATACGAATATTGAGTGATTGCATATGTATATTGTTCCTACGAAGAGTGCTGAGCATGTTGCGAAGGGTCTTTTGAAGAAGGGTATGAGTGTGGCTTTTACTGATGTGAATAAGGATGGGCTGCGGGAGTTTCCTGACGGGGAGCTTTATGTGAAGGTCAAGGATGTTGATAAGCTTTGTGGTGAGCGTGTTGTTGTGCTACATTGTGGGCAGCCTGATGCGAATGGCGGGCTCATGGAGCTTTATAGTGTTTTGGAGGTCTTGAATAAGCCTCTTTTATCTACTCATGTCAGTGGGAAGGTGTATGAGTATACTTCTTTGAAGAAGCCGGCGTCTGTTGAGGTGTTTTTTCTTTATTTTCCGTATGGTATGCAGGATAAGGTTTTTGAGACGGGCGAGTGTAATATGGCTGAGTCTGTTGTGCGGATGCTTACTGAATATTATAATGTTTCGAAGATTTATGTGATGGATGCTCATTTCGAGGGCGCTGAGTGGGTTGGGAAGTATCCTTTGGCCTGTGTGAAGGCGCGTGATGTGATTGGCTCTGTGATGGAGAAGGATGGGATTAAGGATGTGGTTATGGTTGCGCCGGATCTGGGGGCGCAGGCGCGTCTTGATATTTCAGGGTTTTCGAAGAAGAGGAATAATTCTTTTGATGTTGAGCTGTCGTCTGACGGGGCTCTTGGTGATGCGGTCAAGGGGAAGACTGTTGTTGTGTGGGATGACCTGATTGAGACCGGGGGGACGATGTGCCGGGCTGCTAAGAGTTTGTGCGACATGGGGGCTCGGAGAGTTGTTGCGGCTGCTACGCATGGGGTGCTTTTGAAGGGTGTTGAAAGGATTAATGGGGCTTATTCTAAGTTGTACCTGACTAATACTATTGATACGAAGTATGCTAATGTCGATGTTTGCGGGGTTGTTTTGGATGCGCTTGGGGAATGAGGTTTGGGTTTGGGCAAAAAGCATATTGTTGAAAGAAACCGGCAAATTTATATATACTTAATAATTATCTTGTTGTATTATGAAGTTTAATAAATTGATTCCTGAGTTAAGCGTATCTAATTTTGAAAAGAGTTTAAAATTTTATATTGAGATTATTGGATTTAAAATTGAATATAAAAGAGATGAATCTAAATTTGCCATGATATCATTTCAAGGCAGCCAGATAATGATTGAAGAAGTCAATAATAATTGGAGTACGGGCAAATTAAAATATCCTTTTGGTAGGGGAATTAATCTTCAAATAGAAGTCGATAAAATGCAGTCAATTTTAGATAATCTTAAGATAAATAATTATCCTATTTTTGTAGAACCTAAAGTGAATTGGTATAGGCAAGACAATCAACTTCTTGGAAATAAAGAATTTCTTGTTAAAGATCCAGATGGTTATTTGTTAAGATTTGCTGAAGATTTAGGAACTAAACCATTGTAATTTTGTCTACTTTATTCCCGATGTAAGTTTCTGGGCGATGTGCCAAAGAAATCTTTATATACAGGCTCAACCTATAATCTGTTATGCCTGTTGATTGTAAAATCTGTAATGATAAGTTGCATAAAGGGGGAGATAATCTTGTTCTTTGTGAGCATAAAGGTGGGTTTGTTCACCGGGATTGCTGCGCATCCAAGTGTAGTTTGCACGGGGCTCCATGTTCGCATGCTATTTCAGAATATAGTAAGGTGGATTTAGCGCGTGTATCTCCTGAATTGTTTGCCCTTCTTGACTGAAGTTTCGGATAATTTATAAAGTTGTTTGTCAAATTATGCAGTTGGTACTATGGAAATTACTGAGGCGCTTGAGAGGGCGCATAAGCAAAAGGATGTTGATGAGAAGTTGCAGGGGAAATGTTTCTGTTCTGCGCTTTCGTTTCTGGATGGGTGGAAAACCGGTTCGTGGGAGTTGAACTTTTATGATGAAGGTGCCCACAAGATCATGTCTGTCAGCGTGGGTGAGGAAGTGAAGATAAAAGATGAAGGGTCGCCTTTCAAGCCAGAGGGTTCACAGATACATACTATTGAGATTTCTAAACTTTCGGTGACTGCAAATCGTGCGCTTGATATCGCTAAAGAGTATTATGATAAAAATTATAAGTCTCTTGAGGTGCAGAGGCTGTTTTTTGCGCTGCACGGCGCAAAGGTGCCATACTGGGTTGTCAGTGTGATTACAAAGAATCTTGCGATTGTTGCGATTAATGTTGATGCTCATGATGGTAAAGTCTCTGCTAAGGTGCATCAGTTTTCAATGGGAAAGGGTAAGAAGGCTAGTTGAGGGTTGCTTTTCTTTAGTACATGATTTTTTATATTTGCAGATTCAGAATTATTGTTATGAAGGTTATTGGCGTATGCGGTCTTGCGCGTTCTGGAAAGGATACTGTTGCGGATTATATTGAAGAGAAGTATGGGTTTCGGAAGTTTGTCATGAGTGATGTTTTGCGGGATGAACTTGTCAGGCGCGGCAGGGATGTTTCTAAGAGGACTATGCTTGAGCTTGGAAATGAGCTTCGGGACGCAAGGGGCAGGGATGTTGTTGCGCAGATGATTTATGAGCGCTGCCACGATTCAGGGAATGTCAGTGTTGTAGGTTTCAGGAGTCCGGCTGAAGTTGAGTTTTTTAAGAGGAATGCGGATGAGTTTTTTTTGATTGATGTGTGCGCACCAAAGGATTCAAGGGTTGTGAGGGCTCATGGAGGGGAAGATGTGGCTTCCAGAGACAGTGACGATATTCTCAAAAAAGGGCTGGACGGTGTTTTTTCGATGGCCAATGTTTCTATAGATAATGATTCTACGCTTGATGAGTTGCATCTGCGGGTTGATAAAATGATGAAAGATAGCGGGTATGGGGGAGTTTGAGTGATTGTCAAGATGCCTGTGGCTGATGATTTTAATCTGGCTAATATCATCAGGTTTAAGCCGTTTTTCTTTTTTTTTGGTGATGCGCCTGTAAGGACTGTGATGTATGAGGGGAAGCCGGTTCTTTTGGAATTTTTCCAGGATGGAAGTTATCTGGAGATGAAAATTGAGGGGGATGTTGATGCAGAGGGTGTTGAGTTTCTGAAGGAGAGAGTTTCATATTGCCTTGGGATCAATGAAGAGTTTTCTGATTTTTATACTATTGTGCGTGATGATAAGGTGCTTAATTGCCATTATGATTCCATATATGGCAACAGGCTGCTTTCTGCTTTTTCTGATTTTGAGGCGGCGGTATGCATCATCTGTTCGCAGAATGTCAGTTTCAGGCAGTATAAGGCTATGGTCGGAAAGATTGTTGATGGTTATGGCAAAGGTGTGTATTTCCCGGAGCCGGGGCAGATTCTTGCTCACCCGGAGAGACTCTTGAAGTGTGGGGTCGGGTATAGGGATAAGTTTATTGTTGATATGTGCAAGTATTTCAGGCTCAGGGATAAGACGGATCTGATGAGGATGAGTGAGGTCCTGGGGTTTGGGCCGTATTCTATGGATATATTTCGGCTGTTCCAGTTGAGGGATTATGAGTATTTTTATGTTGACAGGCTGATCAAGAAGATATTCCATAGCGCTTACAGGGTTGATCTTTTGAATGATTTTGAGGTCCGCAGTTTTGCCAAGAAGAAGTTCGGGAAGTTCGGGGGGCTTTGTGAGGTTTATCTGCAGAAGTTTCTGTGTGATAATCGGTGAGTGTTTTCAATATGTGCAAATACGGTGAATGATGATGGCGTTACCCATAAATATAAGGCATCTTATTGAAGGTAGTTTGATTGAGTCTGAAAGGATTGAGTTAAAAGAGGGTTTTAATCCTAAAGCAATTCTTCATTCAATGTGTGCTTTTGCCAATGACTTCAATAACTGGGGCGGAGGATATATTT
>JAFCBW010000103.1 GCA_017610525.1 Candidatus Nanohalarchaeota archaeon
TACATCAGCCCTGTTTTTCTTTTGCCAATTATCCCTGCACTGATTTACACCGAATACCAGACGATCATTTACTTTGTTCTCACTTTTTTGCCTGTATTTATTATCGGCAACATCTTTGAAAAGACATTTGCAACTGAAGATAAGACACTTTTAAAAGAAGGATTGCTGACTGTCGCTTTATTGTGGCTTTTGATCACACTCGTAGCAACCATTCCATATATATGTATTGAAAAAATAACACTTCTTGAAGCAACTTTTGAGACAATGGCAGCATGGACTACCACAGGGTTCAGCCTGCTGGTACCAGAAGAGTTGACGCACACCATGCTATTTTACAGGAGCATCCAGCAGTGGTTCGGAGGTGTCGGAATTATTGTTCTTGCGCTTGCAGGGATGTTTAGGAGTGGTGCGAGCCTTTATTATGCTGAGGCAAGAACCGAGAAGGTAAGACCGAATATCCTGAATACCATAAAGATGATCTGGTGGATATACGCACTATATACAATCATCGGGATATTATTTCTTGTATTTGCCGGCATGACACCATTTGACGCAATAAACCACAGCATGACCTCAATTGCAACAGGTGGGCTTTCCACACATAGCGAAAGTATAGGATATTACAACAACCCATACATTGAGTTTGTGATTATTATGATTATGATAACAGGATCAATATCTTTTCTCTCTCATTACAACCTGCTCTTGGGAAAGACAAAAAAATTCATTTCAGATATTTTTGTGAGGTCGCTTTTTGCATTTGTTATTTTAGGAACTTTGTTTGTGATGAAAGATAAAGGCATAAGAAGCAGCTTGTTTACTGTCGTATCCGCAGTATCAAGTACAGGCTATAATCTTGATACTATCGGGATGTGGCCTGATTTTTCGATTTTTGTGCTCATTGTTCTTATGCTTGTAGGTGGATGCGCAGGTGCTACAGCATCGGGCATAAAAGTAAACAGGATTATTATTGTCCTGAAGTCCGTCATGTGGTCTGTCAATCGCCTGAAGTCGCCCAGATGTGTTTTTTCAAGAAAGATAGGCTCTGTGAGCTATAATGACACCCTTGTTTGCGAGGTCTTCAAGTTTATGTTGCTGTATCTTGTGTTTATTATGGTTGGTGCCTTTGTGTTCCTGCATGAAGGATATGATTTGAAAGTGTCTGTGTTCCAGTCAGTATCTGCTATCGGCAATAGCGGTCTTTCTGTGATGCCAGAGTATACGCCATTAAGCATGTTTACTGCAATCATGCTTATGTGGATAGGAAGGCTTGAGATATGGGCAGTAATTACATTGTTTGGATATTTAATGATTAAATCTAAAAGTAAAGTATAAGGTGAAAAGTTATGCATATCATTATTGTCGGCGGGGGAAGGATCGGGCTGCCTCTTGGTGAGACTCTTGCTCTGCACAAGCACGATGTGGTCATCATTGAAGAAGATAAGGATAAGTGTCAGGAGATTGCAGATGACTTCAATGGGGTTGTCCTATGCGGTGATGCGACATCTATTGATATTCTGAAAGAGGCAAAGGCTGAAAAAGCGGATTTTTTCGTAGCTGTTACATCAAGTGAGGAAGCTAATCTTTTAAGCTGCCTTCTTGCAAAGGAAGTGTGCAGTGCCAAGACCCTTGCAAGGGTCATAAATCCCAGTTATGAAAAAGTGTTTCGAAAGGTAGGAATCGATATTGTTATGTCTACAGAAGTTGCTTTGGCAACGCGTCTTGAGGCAATGATTATTGAGCCGGATGTGGTTGATATTGCTATGATTCACAGGGGCAGTATTGAGATGCTTGAGTTTACTGTGGGTGAGAAGTCATGGGCTTGCGGAAAGCTTGTGAAGAACCTGGAAAAGCCAAAAGGGGCTATTATTGTTGCTGTAAAAGTGGGCGATGAGTTCAGGATACCTGATCTGGATACAGTCCTTAAATGCGGAGATCATGTCATTGTGACTGTGAAGAAGGATTTTGAAAGGCAGATCAGGAAGATGTTTGCAGAGTGAAGTGATGGATATGGCAGTAAAATACCCGTATGAATATGATCCAAAGAAGAGAAAGATTGCGAAAATCTATACAAAGACAAAGATAATCAATGGTATCTTTAATTCAATGCTTTTGCCGTTAGTGTTTTTTATCGTGCTTTTGTATTCCGGCCTTTCTGTCAGCATCAGTGATTTTTCGCATGCATTCGGAGGTGTATTTTACCTGCCTGTGTATATTGTAATCTTCCTTACACTGCTTACAGTTGTGCAGCTGCCGATTTCGTTTTATTCGGGGTTCATCTATGAGCACAAGTACGGGCTTTCGAACCAGAATGTGTTTGCGTGGTTCAAGGATTTCTTCAAGGAACTTGCGCTGATGTATATCATTTCTGTACCGATTTTTACAGGGCTTTATGTGCTGATAGGGATGACGCCTCTTTGGTATGTGTATGCAGCAGTGCTTTACATTATCATCACAGTGTTTTTTGACTATATTTACCCGATTGCGATTTTTCCTATATTCTATAAGACAAAACCTTTTGAGGATGAAAGGATGCGCAAAAGGATTTTTGACATAATGGATAAGATGGGTGTCAAAAATATCAGAAGGATTGATATTGCATGCGAGAGTGAGAAGTCAAATAAGGCTAATGCGTGTTTTGCAGGCATCGGGAGCTCAAAGAGAGTTATTCTTTTCGATACCCTCATTGATGGCTTTACTGCAGATGAAGTGGAGACCGTGGTTGCCCATGAGTTGGGTCATTATGTCCATAAGGACATTATGCGGTTCACTGTTATTGAGTCTTTGAAGATCCTCCCTGTGTTTCTTGTGATTATTGCGGTCTTTGAGAGGTATTCTTCAATATTTGGTATTGGCGGTGTATCAGATATTGCCGGTCTCCCGCTTTTGCTTTTGGTCAGCTCCGCAATAGAACTTGTCTTGATGGGACCGATGATGGCCTATTCAAGGAAAAGGGAAAAGGCAGCGGATATTTTTGCGCTTGAGGCCACAGGCAAGGTTGATGCGCAGGTATCGTGCGAGAAGCGGCTTTGCGATATGAATCTATCAGATGATTCTGCGCATCATCTGGTTGAGTATTTCCTGTTCTCGCACCCGTGCGCAAAAAAAAGGATAGAGTATGCGCGCAAATGGGAGCAGGAGAATAAGCCAGGGATAATATGATGTCTGAGTGCTAAAATAGATGATATATAAATCTTTTTGTTCTAATATTCATTATAATTATAGGTGTGTGGTGATTGAAGATGATTGTTATTTTGATGGGCTCAAAGAAGGATTTACCTTTTTGCAAGAAAATTGGCGATGCGCTTGACGAGTTCAAGATGCGCTATGAGTACAGGGTCGCTTCAGCGCATAAGACCCCCGAACTTGTTATTGACATCATAAAAGAATCTGAAAAGAAGCATGATGACATGGTATTTATTACAGTGGCAGGAATGTCCAACGGCCTTTCCGGGACAGTAGCCGCAAATACCGTGAAGCCGGTGATAGCATGCCCCCCCATAGAAGACAAGGCAGCATACCTGATAGACATCCACTCAAGCCTTAGAATGCCATCAGGTGCCCCATGCATGACAGTGCTGGGCCCCGGAAACGCAGCAGTTGCAGCAGTAAAGATCATCTCACTCACAGACAAAAAACTATCCAAAAAAGTGGACGATCATATAAGGGCAACAAAAGATGATATTAAGAAGGCGGTGCTTTAAGATGGACTTATTTGAAAACATATCCCCGATGGATTACAGGTATTACGGGCGCGACAAGAATGTCAAAGATGCGCTTGAGCCATACCTGTCAGAAAATGCATACATCAGGTACAAACTGAAAGTAGAGGCAGCGCTTGCAGAGGCACTTGCAAAGGAAGGGATATGTTCAAAAGAGATTGCAGATGACATCTCAAAAGCATGCGATAAGGTAACTGCTGCGGAAGTGTACAAGGAGGAAGACCGTATCAAGCATGACATCCGTGCGCTCGCGAACTGCATCCGCGCAAAAGTCTCCAAAAAAGCGCGGAGGTTCGTTCATTTTTCGCTGACATCTTATGATGTTGTGGATACTGCTAATGTCTTGCGCTACAGGAAGTTTTGCGAGAAAGTGCTTTTGCCTGCGCTTTTTGAGCTTGAGAATACGTGGATTGATATTGCTCTAAGAGAAAAAGACACCCTGCAGGTCGGGAGGACTCACGGCCAGCATGCAGAGCCGATTACATTCGGGTTTACCATGTCATCTTATATCAACCGCTTAGGGGGGCGGATTGAGGCGATAATCAGTGCAGAAGATGGCCTTCGCGGCAAGATATCCGGTGCAGTAGGTGCATATAATGCATCGTCGCTCTTTTTTAAGAACCCCATTGCATTTGAGAAGAATCTTCTGGAAACACTAGAACTCAAGCCGGCACTTCACTCGACACAGATTGCAGCGCCGGAGCCGATGACCGATCTGATGCACTCTGTTGTTTCTGCGTTTGCTGTACTTGCTAATTTTTCAGATGACATGAGACACCTCCAGAGAACTGAAATAGCTGATCCACTATGCCGCATAAGAGAAACCCGATTAATTTTGAGAATGTGAAAAGCATGTATAAAGCATTTATGCCCACTATGATGTGTGCGTATCTTGATGAGATTTCAGAACACCAGCGCGACCTTACAAATTCTGCATCGCAGAGGTTTATCCCGCAGTTGTTTGCTGCTTTCTATGTATCTATTGTGCGTCTTTCGAAAGTATCAAAGAGGCTCGTGGTTGATAAGGAAAATCTCCAGATGAATTTTGATATGAGCAAAGAGATGGTTGCAGCAGAGCCCCTGTATATGCTCCTTGCATTGCACGGCCATCCTGATGCGCATGAGTACGTACGGAAACTCACCCTGAAAGCAGAGAAAGAAGAGACAGGACTGCGCAATGTAATGGAAATTGACGATGAGC
>JAFCBW010000104.1 GCA_017610525.1 Candidatus Nanohalarchaeota archaeon
TACAAAAAAGACTCTGAAGGAAAGCTCCAGTTCATAGGCGAAGATTCAATAGACCACACCCCAAAAGATGAAGAGATAAGGCTCTATCTCGGCAACGCATTTGACCTTGTAGGCAAAAAGAAACAGACAAAATATACTAAAATCTCTGACCGCGTAAGTGAGACATCGTATGAAGTGGAACTTAGGAACCACAAGGATGAAGATGTATACATCAATGTAGTAGAGCACCCCTACGGTGACTGGGAAATTACAGCCACGTCAGACCCTTATGACAAAAAATCAACCCGCAACCTCCAGTGGACACTGAAAGTGCCGAAAGACAGCTCAAAGACCTTGACATACACAATAAGGGCAAGGTGGTAAGTGTTGCCTGGCAGTGATGCGAACAACAGGCTCTGGCTCAGGGTATACGAATATGAAAAGGGAAAAAACACCCCTAAATACAAGAAAACTCTGGGTCTGCCTGTATATTTACATAAACAGGATGACTTTGCGATGTTTGTTGCAAAACACTGCGGATGCCATTTCTTTCACGTAAGCTATTCGAACAGTGATGGGATAGTATGGCGGCTTTGCGATATAAAAATCATGAGAATTGGCAGGAAAGATGTAGAATATACAATACCTTTCCCGGAAGATCAGGCAAGGCTGGCGCTTCTTCTTGAAAGAAACAAAAAGAGGCGCCATCTGATGAAAGAGACTACCAGCGCAGGAAAAAACAGGCCACTCCGCAAGCGCCACGATTGCGATACTTCACCGAATCATATGTATGGATGACTGTCCGAATCAGACACAAATGAGTAACTTTTCCATCCCTTTTCAACACTCAAATAAGAACTACCACATAGTAATTTAAAATAACCCACAGATATTTTATCTATGGGACTAAGATTCTCTGTCGATATCCCGGATCAGGAACTGTATTCTCAGATAGCAAAGGCAAGAACTTCAATAGGCAAAGCAGGTCTGGGAGTTCAAATAGGCCGGTTTATAAATCAGACACTATCTGACAATACACATAAAAGAAGAATTGCCTCTATGTTGGGAGCAAATACTGTCAAACCAACGAATAAGCCGGATAATAAGTATATTGAAAAGACTTTGGAGGGAATTACTCTTTTTGAAATAGAGAGAACAATTAAGGCATTAGGTATAAAACTCAGCAATTCTGATTCTGATTTTCATAAAATAGCATATGATCCGTACAAGGGCATACATGAGCCGGCATTGGAAGAAATGTACGCTACGGCTACCGATCTGTCGGACACTGTGACTCTTTTTTCGAAAGAGAAAGAATATCTTCGCTCGCCAGTAGGCAGCTACTGGGATAAAAAAGATTCTAATGATAAATACAAAATTTTACCGTACCTGTATCGCATGGGCTTTATTGGTCTGTCTCCCTACAAACTCCCGCGCACTCCAAACTCTAAAGCACCCAAACATTTCTTCCTTCCAAAAAAAATATAAGGCGCATACCAAACAAATACTAATATTAACTTCTGATTACAAATACTAGTTTGCATTTTATGATACGCATGAAAGGGATGATGATACTATGGCTATTGTTGAAGAGAAGTTTTTGAGAGTGGAGAAATCACCGACAGAAGTGGTCAAGGTAAGATATTCTGTTATTCATGGCGATGATGAGGGATCGAGAATCTTTGTGATTGCAGGGGTTCACGGCCACGAGCTTACAGGAATAGAGGTTATAAGAAGGCTTAAGCCATATCTTGAAAAGATGAATCTCCACGGTAGAATTACGCTTCTTCCGGTAGCTAATCCTGTTGCTTTTTCTACAAGGCAGAGAGGGACCATATATGATAACAAGGACCTGAACCGCTGTTTTCCCGGTGATAAGTCCGGGAGTTTTACAGATAAGCTTGCTTATGAGATTTTTAATGAGATCGTGGTTGATAATGATTATGGTATTGACCTGCATACCGGGCCTGAAGGCAGGGTGCTTTTGCCGCATACGAGAATCAGGAAGTGCAAGGGAATCAACCAGGTGAAAGCGCTTTCAAGGGTTTTCGGGACCCTTATTGCCATGTCTCCACAAGGAGTCGGGTCTATGCTTACGTCATGTGCGAGCAATCGGGGGATACCGACTATCGGTGTTGAGCTTGGTGAGGCGTACCGGATTGATGAGTATTTTGTGAATGCCGGCTTTTTCGGGGTTGTGAATACTTTGAGGTATCTTGGAGTGCTGGATGGAGTGGCGAATGTACTTGACAGGCAGTTTATTCTTAATGAGCGGCATAATGTCAAAGCAGGGCATAATGGGCTTTTTTTCCCGAAAGCGAAACTGGGACAGGTTGTGAAGAAAGGCGATTTTCTCGGGGAGCTGTATAATATTGAAAGTGACACAACAGAAAGGATTTATGCAGAAAGGAGAGGGATTGTTCTTGCGCGGTTCAGCCAGAGCGTAGTGCTGCCGGACATGACGATTATGAGTATTCTGACAGTTGATGACTGTCTTTTGAATAATGCGGTCCTGAAAAAGGGAAGGTATATTATTAATCATTATAAAAATCCGGAGAGTCTGTGGAGCAGTTTTGAGTATTGAGCATAGAAAGATTAATATAGGGATTAAGACAAATAAGTTCTTGTGATGAAATGATGGAATTTTCTAAAGATGCCTTGGGCAAAAAAGAGAGTAATGATGCTGGTAATATGAATGATGTATCTTCAGCTGAGATTGCGGATATCAAAAAGAAGATGGATGAGCAGGTTGAGGAGATGAAAGAGTTGAGCAAGGCAACAATGGCTATTGTAGGGAAGGTTAAGAAGCTGAAAGTTGATGAAGTGTCTTCGGATATGGATCGTATTGATGCGAGACTGGAGGTTCTTGAGGAGCATATGGCTGCTCTTGACAAGAATATGGCATGTGTCGGGACCTGCGCGAAGAATGATGAACTGCCCAAGCAGGATGCCTGGCCTGATAATGTAGAGGCTACGAAGCTGCCGGATTTGCCTATGAAAAAAGAGGGATCTCATACTGATGAAAAAGCATTGAATGTTATTGAGACTACGATGGATGCTAAAAATGCTAATGATTGCGTCTCTGAGACCATTAAGCAGTATGAAAATGGAAAGACAGTGCAAGGTCCAGGTAAAAGCGGTATTTTCAAGAAATTTATGGGTAAGGTTTTGCCCGGCAAGAAGAAAGATGTCGCGCAACAGGCTCCAGAAAATGTCCGGGATGAGCCTGTAAGTGTGGTGCCTGAATCAGATAAAAAAGAGATGCCTGAGGGAAATATGGCTCGCTCGCCACCATGTGATGTGTGTGGCTCTGATGAGGTGATGGCAAAACCTGATGACGCAAGGGATAATGAGATAATAGCAAAACCTGATGATGCAAGTGACAATGTTGATGATAGATTAGATGCTGTTGAGGCTTGTGAAAGCGAAGCAGAGCCTGTTGAGAATAGTGCGGTGCATGTGAAAGAGGAAGCAGAGCCTGTTGAGAAACCGGATGTTAATCTTATGGCTATTGATAAAAATGAGCTCAGGGCAAAGATGGAAGAAGTGATTGCTTCTGCAGAACAGATGGCATCTGAGAGAAGGTATTCTGATGCTACCGAGGTTTACCTGAAACTGAGTGATGCATATGAGAAAAATAAGGATAATCCCCGGGTACAGGAACTGGGTCCAAGGATTAATGAATTGTATGATAAGATTTCATCTAATCTTTTGAATAATCTTATGACAAGTGATGAAGGGCAGAATATGTCTGCTCTTGGGGAGAATAAAAGTATTTAGCGGTGATATTATGGCTCATGAAACACATCATACTTCGCATCATTATGCGCAGAAGGAAGAACTGCCCGAGGGACGGCTTGCGCTGTTCTGGATTATGGGAGCTGTTTCGATGCTGGCTGGTGCGTGGATTGCAGGGCGCCTCGAGTGGGTTCTTGGGACCACTGCGCTATCTTATTACGGTGCTCTTTTTGTGTCGTTTCTGCTTTTTCTTTTCGGCGGTCTTGCGTGGATTGGCGTTGCAGTAAGTGTGGCGCATCACAAGGGATAAGTTAGGGGTCTTTGTTCCATCGGCAGGTTTATATATCTGCGTAAATAGAGGATGGAGTTATGAATCCTGTCAGTATCTTTTTTTCTGCGGTTTTATGTCTTTTTTTGATGTTCGGGAGTGTTAGCGCGGATGTCGTCATTAATGAAGTTGAGTTGAACCCGGAAGGTCAATATGATACGGATGAATGGGTTGAACTCTATAATACGAATGCAATTGATTCTGTTAATATTTCCGGATATAGTATTGTGGATCGAGGAGGCGACAGAGACGTTATTCCTGATGGAACATTTATAGATCCAAATGGCTTTTTTGTTTTTACAGAAGATATATCTAGTCTGGGTTTAGTTAATGTCAATGAAAGTATTTTTCTACATGATTCTTCTGATATGCTTATTGATGAGATTCTTATGATAGATGATGAGAGTAATAACGTAGTAACATGGCAGAGAAGTCCTGATGGCTCTGATAACTGGAAATTATGTGAAGGTACC
>JAFCBW010000105.1 GCA_017610525.1 Candidatus Nanohalarchaeota archaeon
CAGATTTCTGTGAATACAAAGAGTCATATATGTCCATTGTTATTAATATATTCCTCTCTTACTTCCATCTCATCAATAGGCTCCCAGTTAATCTTTTCGCAGAATTTTTTATCTTCATCAGATAATTTACCTGCATGGATAAATTTCTCAAATATTTCTTTCTTAATAAACTCTTCCCTTCCGACTTCAGACCAGTTCACCCATGGAAAAGAATCAAGTTCCTCTTTCACTTCATCAGATACAGTCAACACGATACTTGCCATTTATAGTTCACCTTGTGTTTTTAGGGCTTCAAATCTCTTTAATTCTTCCAGACGCCTGCATATTCCTCTCTTCACTACCTCATTCCAGTCCACAAGCGGAAACTCTTCTTTTGTTTTATTAAACCTGTCAGGCATCGATAATGTTATTGTCGCCATGATACCACCTCATTCTATCAATATTAATAACAATGGACATATATGACTCTTTGTATTCACAGAAATCTGTTGACTCACAGATTTTTATGGCTTTTCAAAGATAAAAACCCGCAAGAATCCGCACTGGTTCACATGTGGTCTTTCCAGGAATTCAGCCCCCAAGTTCCGAAAGAACCTCCTTGGCCCTGTCAACACGCACAGCCTTCTCACGCACAAGCACCTCGACAACCTTATCGATCATCTCACCCTCAGCCCCCGCCATCTGCGCAATATTCTTCGCATGAAGCTTCATATGCCCCGCTTGTATTCCCTCGCAGGCAAGCGCACGAAGCGCAGCAAGATTCTGCGCAAGTCCAAGCGACGCCATAACACGGGCAAGCTCAGACGCAGTCTTGACATCAAGAATCTTCTTCACAACCTTCGCAACAGGATGAACCGACGTAGCTCCCCCGATAGTACCCACAGCAATAGGAATCTCAATAGAGCCCACAAGATCGCCATCCTTATTCTTCTCCCACTTGGTCAGCGGCTTATACTCACCCTCCATCGCAGCATAAGAATGCGCACCAGCCTCAACAGCCCGAAAATCATTTGTGGTCGCAACAACCAAAGCATCAATCCCATTCATGATACCCTTATTATGCGTAGAGCATCTATATGGGTCACAAAGTGCAAAAGCATACCCCATAATCACCTTATCAACAACCTCTTCGCCCCCAAGCACTTCCTTATCAAAAACCGCCCGCGCCCGCGCAAGCCGAAACTTCGCAAGATTCGAAATAATCCTCAAAAAGACCTTTCCCCCGCTAATCTCCTCAATAAGCGGCGCACACGCCTCAGCCATCGTATTGACTGCATTGGCACCCATCGCATCCCTGCAATCAACCATCAGGTGCACAATAACCATCGGCCCGCAAATACTATCAAGCACCCGCACAGTAATATCCCGCGCACCGCCTCCGAACTTCACAAGCATCGGATCCTGCTTATTTGCAAGCTCAACAATCTCCTTCTTTCGCGCGAGTATTGCCTGCTTAGCAAAATATGGGTCACTAACACCCGTAACCTGTATCTGCCCGATCATGACCGGTTCCGTAGCAGACGTAAAAAACCCTCCCTTCACCCGCGCAAGCTTCGCCATATTAGACGCCGCAGCCACAACAGAAGGCTCCTCAAGCGCCATCGGTATAAGATACTCCTTCCCATCAATCAAAAAATTACAGGCAACACCAAGCGGATACTCAGTAGTCCCGACAACATTCTCAATCATCCTGTCCGCCGCATCAAGCGACAAAGCACCACATGACGAAAGCACAGACACTTCATCCTCTGTAAGTTCCGCCTGCTCCTGAATAATCTTAAGCCTTTCCGCAACACTCATCTTATAAAATCCCGATATCTTCGAAGTCTTCACCACAACAATCACCTTTCATTCAATAATACAACTAAACAACTAAATATAGTTGAAGACATAACTTTTGGAACTAATGTCTTCACCATATCCTTAAAATTGCTATGCAATTTTAGGATTTTGAAAATTTGTACCAAATTTCCAATTTTCGAAATTCGAAATGGGTGACCATTTCGAAAATCCAGTGAATCGCAGATTCACCCGGATAGATTAACGTCTCTTGGTTTTTGGCTAAGTATGTCCATTTAGTAACGACGTTAACTACAGTAACATACAAAAATAGTCCCCGTAAATTTAAATAATAAGATTATTCCAAAGAATAAAAACAAACATCCAACTCATCCATAACATCCCTGACAGTCCTGCCCGAACCATAATCCACAAGCTTCCTTTTCACATCAGGGTCATCGCCGGAACCAAAAGTAAGATAAAGCCCCCCGTTATTGCTCCCGTAAATCCCGTGAAGATCATGCATGGCACCCACCACATTAACCCCCTCAATCCCCTCGCGCTCAAGCATCAGTTTAACAAACTCACATTGGTAATCCACATTGATCTCAGAAGCCAAAGAAAGATACTTATCACTATTAGCAATCTCATCTATTGAAATATCCCGCCCCTCCATCTGTGAAACAACATGCAAAGCAATCCTTCTGACATTCTCAAGAACCTTGATATGCTCAGAGATACACTCCCTGTCAGCCTTGTAATCCCCGAAAACCGCAGTAACTGCCCCGCACCCCGTATGGCCAAGAACAAGCAATTCCTTGGTCTTCAGATGAGTAAGGCAATACATAACAGCCCCGACAGCCGAAACCGACCCGTCAACAACATTGCCTGCATTCTCAATAGCAAATATCTCACCCATCTTAGGCTCAATATCAGAAATGATATGTATATTTTCCCTGGAATCAGAACAATAGACAACACACAACGTAGGCGCCTGACCCTTTAAATGCGCAGCATACAACTCACCGGTATCGCCCTCGACATGGCGCTTATTCCCTTCAAACACATCTCTGACAGTAATCATCACACTCACCCCAAACAATAATTGACACCGATACTTCCTCCATAAACTTTTTAAATGTAACCATGCCTATTAGAGTTAAAGGTGATTTAACATCCCGTAAAAGGCGTGGTCTTTTCCGGATACGTAAATCCCAATTTGACCCAAATTACAGGTGATTTAATATAGGAGCAATTAAACAACGATACATCAAAGGAGCAGCAAAGAGACTGGTTGAACATTTCCCGGAAAAGTTCTCAAAAGACTTCAACAAAAACAAAGAAGCCATCAAGGAACTCGACATTGTGGAAAGCGCCCACGTAAGAAACAAGATAGCAGGCTCAGTTGTGCACATAGTAAGAAACAAGAAATTCTAGATTTTACCTGACTTTCCGGACCTCAGATAGATTAGTACCACCGCTGACCCCGAGAGGCACACCTGCAGTGATAATCACAACATTCCCGGATTTAAGCGTCCCCTTCTCTTTCAGTGACTCTATACCATCACAAATCATAACATCCGTAGACTTATATCCTGCTGAAATCTTATGCGCAGACACCCCCCACGTAAGCGCAGTAGTCCTCAAGACCTTATCTTCAGGCGTCATAGCATATATCGGCGACTTCACCCTGTATTTTGAAAGCGCACTCGCAGTCCTACCGGTTTGTGTAAACGTAAGAATCGCATCAGCTTTAATATTCTCAGAAATCAGTGCAACCGCCTGTCCCACAATATTCGTCACACTCTTTTTCGATACCTTTGTACTTATTTTAGACTCCATCTTTACCTCAGTAGCCCTGCAGATCTTATCCATGACCTTCACAGACTCAATCGGATACTCACCCTTGGCAGTCTCCTGCGAAAGCATAACCGCATCAGTGCCAGTCAATATCGCATTTGCAACATCCGTCACTTCCGCACGCGTAGGCCGCGGGTTATCCACCATAGAATTAAGCATATGCGTTGCAGTAATAACAGGCTTACCTACACTATTGCACTTCTCAATAATCTCCTTTTGAATCATCGGCAGCTCCTCAAACGGCATCTGGATACCAAGATCGCCCCGTGCAACCATAATACCGTCAGACACTTCAAGGATACTTTCAAATTCGCGAACCGCACGCATATGCTCAATCTTTGCAATAATCTGCGTACTTACACCCTTCTCCCTCAAAAACTTCCGAAGTTTCACTACATCCTTCTTATTTCTCACAAACGACACAGCTATATAATCAACATCATGAAGTATCCCGAAATTAATATCCTCTATATCCTTCTCAGTCAGCGACGGCAGATGAATATCAATTCCCGGCACATTGACACCCTTTCTCGAACAGAGAATCCCGTCATTCTGGACCCTGCAGATAATCTTATGCCCCGAGATATCCTTCACCTTAAACTCAAGCATAGCATCATCAACATAAATCATATCCCCGACTTTAATGTCATGGATGATCTGTTTGTAGCTAAGCGTAGTCCCCATTACATCATCAATAGTATCTTTGACACTAAACGTAAACTTATTCCCTTTTTTCAGGCAGATGTCCTTTACGAGATCCCCTGTCCTTATTTCAGGGCCCTTAGTATCAAGAAGAATAGCCACAGGATTCGCAAGCCCCTTATTCAACTCCTTCAGGTTCTCAATTTTTTTGCCCTGCTCCTCATAA
>JAFCBW010000106.1 GCA_017610525.1 Candidatus Nanohalarchaeota archaeon
GAAAATATAAAGAGGCACTATGCATATTCGATGATGTTCTGGAAATTAACCCGAAAAATGAGTGGGCTCTGGCAATGAAAGGGTTCGCAATATTCAACCTCGAGAAATATAAAGAAGCAATACCTGAACTTGATAACGCTTTGAAAATTAACCCGAAAAACGAAGTAGTACTATATGTAAAAGGATATGCTCTAGGACACATAGGAAGATATAAAGAGGTAATGAATATTTCAGATAAAGTTCTGAAAATTAATCCAAAGAATGAAAATGCGCTGTTTCTGAAGGCTAAATCACTTTTCGCACTCAAAAAGGATAAAGAGGCAATAGTTATTCTCGATAAGATTTTGAAGATTCGTCCGAAGGATGACGAGGCGCGGTGTTTGAAAGGTGTCGCAATCTATTGCCGCGATAAATATAAAGAGATAGGGTATCCGGAAGAGAGGCATGATTTGTTTCTTGAATATTTCCTGAATCTGCTTAAGATTGATGTTGATGTTTGCGAGGAGATGTTTAATGTATTTAAATACCGGTTTGGTGAAAAATTTGTGCGCACTTTTGATATGGTTAGTAAAACAATAACGTATTTCAAATTCAAGAAGGATGAAGATAAAGATGAGGCGCTTGTGCTTGAGAAATTGTTTCCTGAGGAGCGCGAAATTGTGAATATGCTTATCGAGCGGGTTGAAAAAAAGAAGGGATAAGTATCTTTTGTGTGGTTGTTATATTGGCAGTGGTGCGGGTTTTATAGGATTACTGCGAGAATTATTATGTAGAGTGTGAGGAGGATTGCGCCTTCGAGTTTTGTGATTTTTTTGTCGTAGACTACGTATGCAAGAAATAGTGTCAGGAGGAGCATCGATGATAGGGCGGCGGTTATGAATGAAGATGGGGCGGAGACGGTTCCTATGAATGAGCTTGCGCCGAGGACAACGAGAGAGTTGAAGGTGTTGGAGCCGATTATGTCGCCTATCATGAGGTCGGTTTTTCCTTTTCCTGCGGCGACTATGGAGGTTGCGAGCTCGGGTAGGGAGGTTCCTATTGCAATGAGGATGAATCCTATGATTGCTTCGCTTATGCCAAAAGAGTGCATGATGACTGCGGATGAGGAGATGAGGTATTTTGCGGCGTAGATGATGCCTGCCACGCCGATGAAAAATAAGAGTAGTGATGAGGGTTTTAGTTTTGCTTTTTTGTGTCTGTCATGGTCTTTGTGTATTTTGATTGAGTATGCAAGGTAGGCAATGTAGGTTGCCAGGAGTAGGATGCCTTCAATCAATGTTATTTTGAAGTCCAGGAGGACTACAAGGGTTGCAAATGCGGAGATGAAGAGGAATGGTATGTCTTTTTTTAGGATGTTTCTTTTGGTCTTGATGATGTAGAATATGCTTGTTATGCCGAGTACGAGGGCGATGTTTGCGATGTTTGAGCCGAGGACGTCGCCGATTACTATCCCGGGGAGGCCGCTGCGCATTGCCTCGATCGATGATGAAAGTTCGGGCAGGGATGTGCCGAGGGCTACGACTGTTGCGCCGACGATGAAGTCTGATGCGCCGAGGACTTTTGCGAAGTGGATGGCTGAGTCTGTGATGAGTTTTGCGCTGTATAGAAGGGCTGCGAGGCTTAGTATGAAGATTATGTATTCGAGCATGGGGTCACCGTGAGGGTCATGTTTGGATAAGTAGTTCTCTTTAGTGTTGTTTTGGGAAGTATAAATAGGTTGGTTTTGTGGGGATGATTTTCGAAATGAGGTTTATAATATACTTGGATTTTTTACTTTGGGGGCGCATTGTAAAGAAATCGCGTAAAAAGCGCAAAATATATAAGTATAATTACAGGAATATTTTACTCTATGAAAACATTGTCAAAATATGATGTGCTTTTTTACCTGTCGCAGATGGAGAATAAAGATGCAGGGAAAACAGGGAGAAAAAGACTGATGCGCTATCTCAGGAGAAATATTTCTTTTGATAATCTTTCTGATAGAACTGTTTGTGAAATACTACGGGTGCTTAAGCGTGATAAGTATATTGTGGATATGGAGATTAACAGGGAGAATAAGAAAGTGATGGATTGTCTTGCTTTTCTATACTGGGCGCGAATGAAGGGGGTTGATTATAATGAAGTGCTTGATGAGAAGGTAATCTGTGTCTTTAGGGAGTTGTTTGAGAATAATGCTGTGGAGCTAGGGGATGTGGCTAAAAAAACCAGATTTTCAAGACCGACGGTGAGCAAGTATATGCGCGTGCTTACTGAAAATAAGTTTGTGTCTGTGGTGAAGAAGAAGCCGCTTTTGTTGAGGGCGAACCTGAATGACCTTACATTTTTTTATGTGAATTTCATGGATTTCAGGATGGACGGGTTTGAAAGGCAGGTTGAGGTTTCGAGTGTTTTGAAAAATCATTTGAAGAAACTTGTGAATGCGAGTATTGTGATGCATGTTTATTCTACTACGGTTACTGAGGGCAATACTGCGACAGAGAATGATGTTGCGCAGATTTTTGGAGATTTCCCGGTCAAGCTTACTCCAAGGGAAGTTACGGAAATCCTGAATGCAATGAGGGCTGCGCAGGAGTTGTTTTCAATGTGTGAGACAGACATCAGTGTTTCTGAGATTAAGCGCATGCACGGGATTATGATGAATAATATCATTGATAAGCCAGGTGAATTTTATTATGGCTCCAAGAGGATTGCGGGGTTTGAAACCAAATTGCTGCCGTCAAGTAAGGAGATTGAATTTGCGATTGCTGCGCTTGTGAATTTCTCCGGGAAGAAGATGAATGCGCAGGTTCTTGGCGCTATTGTCCATTTTATTTTTGTGAGCATCCACCCGTTTGCTGATGGAAACGGCCGTATCGGGCGCCTGCTTCATTCATGGGTTCTTCTGAAGGCAGGTTTGCCGCTGTTCGTTTTTGACCCGCATAAAAGAAATGAGTATTTTGTGTGTCTTGAGTATGGGCGCAGTGAGAGTATGGATGAGTTTGTTAATTTCTGCATCATGGAGCACAGGAGTTCTATTGAGAGACTGGTGAAGGGTTAAGAGTGAGGATGAGATATTATGCGCGCCATAAAAACAAGTTATGCACAGTCTAAGTATGTCGGCTCATTGCCTAAGGGGTGTGTGCAGTGCATGCGCGGGCGGAAGCTTGTTCTTTTTGTTACGGGGGTTTGTGCGCATTCGTGCTATTATTGCCCGCTTTCTTCTAAGCGCAAGAATGTTGATAAGACGTGGGCTAATGAGACACAGGTCTTTTTGGATGAGGATGTTTTGCGTGAGGCGCGGCTGTGCTCTTCAAGGGGTGTTGGGGTTACCGGGGGTGAGCCGCTTGAGCGGTTTGAGAGGACTGTTAAGTATATCAGGGGATTGAAAAAGGAGTTTGGGGACAGGTTTCATGTTCATCTTTATACTTCGGGGGATATTATTACTGATAAAATGCTAAAAGAGCTTGAGGATGCGGGGCTTGATGAGCTGCGGCTGCATCTTCGGGATGACCTGTCTTTGATTGATAAGTGTCTCGGGTATAGGTTTGATGTCGGGGCTGAGGTGCCGGTTGTGCCCGGGAAGGAGGGGGAGCTTAAGGAGTTAATTTTGTATCTTGAGAAGGTGGGGGCTAAGTTTCTTAACCTGAATGAGCTTGAGATGTCTGAGTTGAATTTTTCGCGGATGACCAAGAGGGGGCTTTTGAGTAATGAGGATGTGTTTAATACTGTCCGGGGGAGCTATGATGCGGGGATTGCTCTGCTTGAGTTTGCGCGCAGGAATACCAAGAAATTAAGTGTCCATTTTTGTACGTCGAGTGTGAAGAATGTTTACCAGTACCAGAACCGGCTCAGGCTTCGGGCTAAGAGTATAGTTAAGGGTTTTGAGAGGATCGTGGATCATTGCATGATTGAGAAGGGGGTTGTTGATGGGGATTGTGGGGAGATTGTTTCGAAATTGAAGCTTTCAGAGGGTGAGTTTTTTGTTAACATGGATGAAAACCGGGTTGAGATGTCGGTCAAGAATGCGCGGAGGGCTAAGGGGCTTGGGTATGAGTGTGCGGTTGTGAAGGTTATGCCAACATCAGATTCGTTTGATTTTGAGAAGGAAGGGTTGTGAATGAGTGGGCTCATCAGCTACTCCAATAATCATCAGGTACTTCATATTGGGACGGCATAATCATCGCCCAAGTGTATTGAAGGGGGTAATGTTTTAATAGTTTCTGTTTTGTGTGTAAATAGGTTATATAAACTGCAAAGTGCAAAGAGTAATCTGTGGTTTTATGGAGTTTATAGATGACTGGTATAGGACGGCTAAAGATGTACTTTTTGATCCGGGGTATTTTTTCCGAACAATGCCGACAAGCGGGGGGTTTGGAGAGCCTCTCAGGTTTGCTCTTGTCAATATGTTTATCATGTTTGTGTTAGATTCTGTGTTCGGTGCCCAGTTAGGTTTAGTTACATTAATTGTGGCA
>JAFCBW010000107.1 GCA_017610525.1 Candidatus Nanohalarchaeota archaeon
TCCGCCACAAGATCTATCAGGTCTTCAAGTGCTTTCGGCTCCCTGACAGAATAAACACTCACAATATCCTTAAACAATGTAAGGGTTATGAAATTCTGCCTCAGGTAATTCTGCCATTCTTCAATCGTATAGTTTTTCTGAAGATATTCCGGAAATCCGCCCCATAGTATATACTTTGCAAGCATGCCTTTTATTATATCCCTCAATTTCAGCACATCATATTCTTTTTTAAATAAATCACCTATTTTTTCAATAGGAACACCAAGCAACTCACGACATGCTTTTCTCTCAATTCCTTTCTTCTCGTCTTTAATACGCACATATTCATGAAAAGTCATCGGAAACACATGAACAAACCAGATTCTGCCCACAAGTGACTCCGTTGTGCTATACAAAAGCGTGCTTGACGAACCGGTTATAAAGAACTTGAACTCTTTGTTGAAATCATAATAATTTTTAAGTTTCACAGACCACTCTTCAATGCAATGAATTTCATCAAAAAAACAGTATATCTTTCCCTTGGGACTCATAAGCTCCCTATAGCTTTCAATAGCCTCTTCAATAGTGGTGCGCGTATAATCAAAAGAGACATACAGTATATTTTTTGGATCTACCTTATTTTGCAGAAGCTCGCCTATTATCTGATACATCAACGTGGTTTTGCCGGACCTGCGCGGACCAATTGCTGCGCTTATCCTGTCTTTTTTAATCTCCTGTTTCAACTCACAAAAAGCATCCCGTCTTATCCGCGGAACATAATCAGGTATCCTATTGCTAGACCACCATGGATTAGACTTGAGCAGGGTTTCTTTAATCATAGAACTATTATAAGTGCACAAAATTATATATCTTTGTCGGTATAACCACAAAAATAATCAAATTATTTCCGTTATAACGGAAATCCATGCGCGAATATAACATTCACAAAAACATCACAAATACCCCTATACTTCTTAACATACAGAAACATTCCCACTTACAACATCCAGAAACGCAAAAAAAACCTACTCTTTAGGAGAAACCTCATACCGGCATGGATACCTGCACGAATACTCACATAACAAGACATGAGGCATAAACTCCATGACAAGACTCACAAGCTCGTCCTCAGAAATCGCAGTAGTGCGCCCGTCAAGATACTGCTGATGAATTGACTCATACATCTCTGCAATCCCCGCAGTTTTCTTATCAACTTTCTTCCCGGGCTCAAACAACTCATTGATTTTATACACAATCCCCGCAACACCTGACTTATCAGTAATCGCAACCTGAATAGGCCGCTTCAGTATCCTGCCGGTATCAAATATATTGTATATCTCTTCATTTTTCAAAAGGCCGTCAGCATGGATCCCCGCACGCGTCAGATTGAACTCAGAACCCACAAACGGCTTCGTCCTTGCGACCTTAGCTTTGATATCCTGCCTGAAATATTTAGCAATATCTGTAATCACACTAAGGTCCATACCATTAGTTTCTCCAGTAAGCTGTGCATATTCAATACAAAGCGCCTCAATCGGCGTATTGCCTGTCCTCTCCCCATACCCCAGAAGAGTGCCATTGATACCCGCACACCCATGCAGCCACGCACTGACAGCACATGCGATCATCCTGTAAAAATCATTATGCCCATGCCACTCCAGCTGCTCCTTTGGCACTCCTGCATCATGAACCATAGTATAGACCAGTTTCGACACACTTCTTGGAAGAGCAGCATACTCATTTTCCACACCAAACCCTAAAGTGTCGCACAACCGTATCTTCACGCGCATTCCCGACTCTTCCTGCAGCTCCATCAGTTTTCGCGCAAGCGGCACCGCAAACCCGTACACATCAGCGCGGGTGACATCCTCAAAATGGCACCGCGGCACGATTTCAGCATCAATTGCTGCGCGCGCAACATCAAGATAATTCTCAACCGCCTTCTTCCTCGTCCACTTAAGCTTCAGAAATATGTGATAATCAGAAGCAGAAGTAAGTATCCCTGTCTCCTTCAGCTCCATCTGCTTCACAAGCTTAAAATCCTCCTTATGCGCACGTATCCATCCTGTAACCTGCGGGAACTCAAACCCCTTCTTCCTGCACGCCTCAACCGCCAGCTTATCCTTCTTGCTGTAAAGAAAAAACTCAGACTGTCTTATGATTCCCTTCGGCCCTCCCAACTGGTGAAGATACTCAAACAATCTCACAATCTGATCAACAGTATACGGCTTATGCCCCTGCTGGCCGTCCCTGAACGTCGTATCAGTAATAAATATCTCAGAAGGCATATCCATAGGCACGCGCTTATCCTCAAAAACCATCCTGGGAACCTCAGTATAAGGAAAAACATCACGCATAAGATTAGGTTCTGATATATCCTCTAATTCAACAGAAGGACTGGCTCTAAGCGCATTCTTATCCTTCTCACCAATGAACTTCAAAGACACCATACAAAACCACGTCAATTAACATATCTATACTTAAGTTGTCATCACAATTATTAATATAGTTAACGTCGTTACTAAATAGACTAATTTAACCAAAAACCAAGAGACGTTAATCTATATGGTGAAGACATTTGTCCAAATAGTTATGTCTTCAACTATATATTTGGATTCCTGCAACCCACTATATCAAAGCGTACGACTCGAAATAACCAGAAAATTAAAATAATCCAAAACTAATAAATAATATAGATAAAAAGTATCTATCCACACAACATAACATCCGGTGACCCAAAACATGAAAACAGAACTATCATCCCTTGAGATCAAAGTACTCATAGACGAGCTCAAATGCCTCATAGGCGCACGCATCCAAAAAATATACCAGGAAAAAAAGACCATGCACCTCTCCATGCACGTACCGCGCCAGGGCACAAAAACACTCATAATAGGCGACGGCAAAATATTTTTGACAAAATACCGCCTCAAACACTCAGAAATCCCCACCGCCTTTGCGATGTACCTCAGAAAATACTGCAAAGGCCAAAAAATCACAAACATCACCCAGCACGACTTCGAAAGGATAGTGATGCTTGACATGGGTGAATACAAACTCATAATAGAACTATTCAGCAAAGGCAACGTAATATTCGCAGACAAAGACAACAACATATGGTCTGTACTTGAGCGCCAGTCATGGAGTTCAAGAAAAATCAAACAAAAAGAAGAATACATATTCCCACCGACAGGCATAAACCCGACAACATTAACCTCAAAAACCCTCGAACAATCACTTGCAAATTCAGAAAAGCAGCTCGTCGCATTCCTTGCCCGCGAACTGTCCCTAGGCGGCACCTTCGCAGAAGAAGTATGCCACCGCGCAAAAATAGACAAAAAAACACCGTGCAATAAAATAAAAAAAGAAGACATAAAACCAATCATATCATCAATAAACTCCCTATTCAAGACACCAAAAAAACCACAGTTGATATACGATAACAGCACAGAGATAGACACCCTTCCCTACGATACAGAAAAGTACAAAAACCACAAAAAAAAGCAATACGACAACTTCTACGATGCAGTAGATGATTTCTTCGTAAAAAAAATCGCAGAGACAGAAGAAAACACAGAACAAAAAAAAGTGACAAAGAAAAAAGACAAACTCCAAAAGAGATACGACAACCAGAAAAGCGCAATCGAAAGCCTGGAAAAACAGGAATCAGAATGCACAAAAAGCGCAGAGATGATCTACGAGCACTACCAGTCATTTGAAAAACTCATAAGCGCAGCAGAAAAACAGGGCTTGCCCAACATAAAAAAGCTGGTAAAAGAAATAACATCAGTAGACATGAAAACAAAAACAATAACCATCAACGTAAAAGGCACAGGCATAAACATAGACACCACCCAGACCCTGCACGAAAACGCAGACAACTACTACAAAAAAGCAAAAAAAGCAAAACAGAAACAAAAAAGCGCAACAGAAGCCCTAAAAGAAACAGAAAAAAAGATGACCGAAGCAAAAGAGATAATCGTAAAAAAAGTAAAGATCGAAAAAAAGACAGAACCCTCCAAATGGTTCCACAAATTCCGCTGGTTCACATCAAAACAAGGATTTTTGGTAGTAGCAGGCAAAGACGCAACCTCAAACGAAGTCCTTATCAAAAAGCATACAGATGCGGATGATGTCGTATTCCACGCAGACATTACAGGCTCCCCCTTTGTCATTGTTAAGACAGAGAAGAAAGCGCCGGATAGAAATACATTGGAGGAAGCAGCGCAATTCACAGGCGTATACTCACGCGCATGGAAGGCGAAGGTCGGTGTTGCAGAGGTGTATTATGTAACACCCGAACAGGTATCTAAAAAGGCGCCTTCAGGAGAGTATATTACCAAAGGCGCATTCATGATATACGGCAAAAAAACCATAATGAAAACAGAATTGAGGCTGGGTATTGGATTTATGAAGGGTAATATAATTACAGGTCCGGAAAAGACAATAAGACT
>JAFCBW010000108.1 GCA_017610525.1 Candidatus Nanohalarchaeota archaeon
AATTCGATTTTGTCTTCATCATCATTCAAATCGAGAATATTTGCCAAAACCGCTTCAAGCGGGCCAGCTTTACTGATTTGTAATCGATTATTTCGCCTTATCTTAAATTCTGCATCTGTCTCGATATCACGGCCCACAACTGCATCTTCAGGATTAAATACGCTCGTAAGCCCTGAAACGGGATTATCAATCACAGTAAGCGTTTTTGAATTGGCCACCGTGGGGCCAGTATCCGTAGCCGTACAATTTACCGTTGCCTGATATACCCCCGGAGTTGTTTCTGTAATAGTGATAGTTACATCAGTTGCACCAATTTTAAGCGTGTTCGCCTCTTCGGTCAATGCTAATTGTGGTTGTTTACCATCAGCCCCGGCAAAAGTAATTACGAATCCAGCCGCAAAACTACCCGACACGGTGGCCTCAGATAATGAATCTAGTGCCCTCAATGCCACCTGGAATGCCGCCGCATTATCATCGTGCGCGATAGATGCCGTTGTTTCGGTCCCCAGGGTAAAAGTACACGCGCCGCTATCCGGAGTGGCCGAAAAAGTAATAGTTTGCACCTCATCGGTCCCAGTATCAAGTTCAACTTCATCGTCAGTTTCAAAAGTAGCCGCCGTATTACCATCAACGGAAAATACCGTCCCTGCCGGAATAACTGTTGTAGCTGTACCAAAAAGAGCTTGAGCAACTATCGTAGATTCCAGCGCAGGGAGTCTTGTCAGTCCTGTTATTGCTGCTGCTTTATCGAGACTAGTTCCGCTCGAATCGTCAGGGTAGGGAGAATAATAAATATCTTCCATCAATTCCCAAATCAAAGATTCCCGCTCTGAAAATATGCCTTTTAGCTGACCCAAAACACCTTGTGGTAATGTATTAACATAATTACCGAGAGTGGATTTAATTGCCTCATCTACTTCATCCTGGATAACTGCTAATGTTTTTAATATAAATCCTGTTGCTGTTAATCCGTATGACATTATGGTATCGCCTCGCTAAAATCAATCACGCCTTCGGCTCCCGAAGCTTTGAAAGTTAAAAAAAATTCTCTCACTGAAGAATCTATTTCAAGGGCAAATTCAAGCAACTGAATAACCCCTGGCGTCTCGATTATTATTTTTTTGAATACAGAATCTAAAATATTTGCATTGAAATTCTTTACAAAAACCTGTTCAAAATAAGGCACTCCAATTGCTTTATTTAAAAACCATTCACCGTAAAATGTTTTTAATCGCTGTTTTAAATGTTGCTCTACGGCATCTATACCAGTCAATAATGATAAATCCCCACCGACTATTTTAATATCTCCATACAAAGGATCGCTTTTTTCTAAGGTATAATCCAAAGCTATATCACTCATGAAACAGTCCCTATTCCTGGTTGCGCCGTTATTGGCAAAGGACCGCCTGGGGTGCCTGTAGCAGTTACGCCCGTAACCAATGTATTAACCACCGTATTACTCGTAATATAAGTTACAATTGCACCGGCAATAATTTGCCATTTAGTAATTAAAATCGCTTGCTCTGCACCAGATAATCCGGTTTGAGCATCTATAATTGCTGTCGCTATTGCCGAACCTAAATCATCGCCATCTAAAGCCATATTTTGAATCCTTTATATTTTCAAAGTATCAAGTTTTGTTTTATCTTCCTCTAGTAATGCCACTGTTGACGCTAAAAATGGTTGCGGACCCATCATGGTAATTACCTGAGCATTAACCAAATGATCAATTAAATCACTTAAGACCGATACCATTTCGTTGCTTGCTCCGGTTATGCTTATTTTTCCAGACGGATCTAATTCAATTCTCATGGGTCCATTTTGGAGAATAAAATTATCAGCACTTGTATTTGATAATGGCTGTTTAAATGGCCTGATTCCAGGAATAAAAATTGCATCTGATAGGTCATGGTGCCTGGGATCATTCGGAGAGGTTATTTCACCATCACCCGAGAGCCAAGTATCTATTGATCGATCTGTAAAAATTATCAGCCCTAAATCATCCGGCTTTAGTGGTAGATGAATATAGGCCGCCCCATTATTTGCCGCAGGGCATTGCACAGGAACTCCGGGAATAACCGGGATTTCAACAACTGTGCCACCATTGACAGTATACTTTTTCCTTAATAATGGCTTGATATCTGCTTTTTGCTGAGTATGGTCATAAGTATCGACTTTACCCGGCATAGATACATGAACATCAAGTATTTTTGCCTCAATCATATCGTTTATAACTTCGGCTAATGTAGGGGTCTCGTTCTCTGTCATCCTTCTATGGCCTCTGCCGTCACATACCAGGGTTGATCAAAATTATCCCCGATAAATTTTGCGGTTCTAACCCTAAAATCACCATTCACTTTGTTGCTTTCAATTTTTACTAATCTTCCCGGCCGAATATTTGGCTGAATAAGTGCCGTAAATTCAATGCCGTCCTCCCGTCTGATAGGTGATCCAATTAATCCTGTTTTGGGGGTCAATATTACGGCCTCTTCTCCATCATTACCAGTGGGCTCTAATATTTTTAATTCATTATCCTGAATATGCCATTCAAGACCGAATATTCCCATCATTTTAGACATAATATCCTTAGCTGGCCCTGAAATACTAAGTCCCGTTTGCGTCTTTTTATCCGGAATATCATCACTCTTTAATTTTATTAATACCTGATCTATTGCTACCCGTCCGGCATCTTTAATCACGGTAACCACATCCTTAATCACGGTTTTAAGGCTTACGCCAGACTTATAACTTTTATCAATTTTTGCCTCTCTGATTGCTTGTCCTCCATCATCAGCTTCGATAATAGCAACAGTATCCGGGCCTTGTCGCGAAAAAGAACTTTTTGTTATATCACCATGAAAAATCTCTTCTAAAGAATCGCCATAACCCACTTCTAAACTAATTACCATGGGCTCAGTAGATTCTAATAAGGTCCAGTTTTCGGCACCCAGATTATATATAGTTATTCTGGCCGTATTTGGATTTGATTCACTTGTTTTCTCTATCTCAAAAGCAACACGCAAGCCAATAACCTTTATATGATTCCAGCTTACTAAAGGCCCCTCAGCCTCTTTGATTCCATAAGTCACAGCTACTTTTCTATCCCAAAGCAAAGCCATTAGCTGGACTCCTCATACATCAATAATGCATTCACCCCAAGATCATTACGTCCGCATTCCACATTTTCATCCTCTAAATTAATTAGAAATAATTGCCCGGGTGGGAGTCTTGAATCTTGAAATGTTGATAAATAATCAACTCCCAATAAAAGAGGGATACCAGCAACAAGGGAAATGTCGGCGCTGGATTTAATATTCATAATCCAGCGCCCCATTCGAGTATTATAACGAAAGGCAAAAATATATTTTATACCTTCCAGGGTAGTTTTAAACTCATAGTTTCCACTATCCGAATTAACGGGGATCTGCAACAGTGCCATAATTAGCTAGTTGGTACTGTTAAATCTCGATAAAAAACTATAATACGTATTTTCATTTCATCGCCAGTAACATCGGTATCTGTGGTGAGGGTAAGGGTGGTTGCCGATGCATTACGCACAAATCCAATATGATCTGAATCACCATCAGTATAACTATCTCCGGTTTCTCCTAATATGTCACAACTAGCCCCATCAATAAAATCATCCAAGTCTCCGCCACCAGTAATCCCGATATCAAGCTCAGTGGCACCTCCGCCAGGCGCATCGGTTACCCTAAATACTACGCCAACAATAACACTCCCAGCAGGGGCTAAATTACCGACAGTCTCAACATTCGGATCAGCACCAGCACCAACGGTGATAGTTACTTCTTCGGTTATGGATTTTATTCCCAATAAAGCCCCATTTGCTCCGGCAAGATTTGTAAGCGTTGTGAATGTAGGGGAATCGGCCCGTACTGGTGCTCCTGTACCTGTTGCAGTAGTCCAAACAGGAGCACTGCCATTTCCACCGCCAACAATCATCTCATCAGAATTACCATCATCCCAAACTAATAATTCAGCATCAGTAATAGATCCATCACTCCCATAAGTAGCTCCTGCCACATTACCTGTTGTTAGAAAATCACCATCCTTATCAATGGTGACCAGGTTATTATCATTCGGATCTCGTAATTGAACAAAATTGGCTGTATACCCTGTATACGCATCAATATTAAGACCGATTATTCCGGCAGCATGAGGCTGTATATCAACCTTTGCCGCTGGTGCCGCTGTGCCTATGCCGATGATATCATTCGGATCGGCAAGGCATACTTTATTCGGATCTGTATATATCCAGCCAGCGGCTGAATCAAAATTAAGTAGTAATTTTCTCCACCCCGCGCTACCTGTTGCCGTAGTTGTTCCAACAGGGAATTCTAATTCATGAAAAAATGAACGAGTACCCCCGGTTTCAAAATAAGCTATCGGGCTATCAACT
>JAFCBW010000012.1 GCA_017610525.1 Candidatus Nanohalarchaeota archaeon
CATGTTTCAATTATGTTTCCATTTCTGGAGATATATATATCCCACAAAAAAAATGGGCCAGGAGAGATTCGAACTCTCGATCTACGCCACGTCAAGGCGTTGTCATAACCAGCTAGACCACCAGCCCACAAAAACAATCATAGTCCATCACACAAACCATAACCTAAAACTATAGTCGAAGACACAACTTTTAGGACGACATGTCTTTGCCATCTAGTTAACGCCTATTGTCTTTTGGTTATATTTGTCAATGTAGTAACGGCGCTAACTATAACAACATAACATATTAGCCATAAACTATTTAAAATATTCTCATGCATAAACACTATTACTAAACGCTCCTGTAGTGTAGTCTGGTAATCATTCAGGCCTCTCACGCCTGTGACCTGGGTTCGAATCCCAGCAGGAGCACTTCCTTCTCCCAAAGCACCCATAAAACACAACATGCTCTCAATACAACAAATGCAAAACTTCGACAAGCACGCACAGGACACCTTAGGCATCCCTGCCTTAATCCTCATGGAAAACGCAGGCGCAAACGCAGCAAGAATCATCCACAATAAACACATCAACCTAAAAAACAAAAACATAATCATCTTCTGCGGCACCGGCAACAACGCAGGCGACGGCCTAGTCTTCGCAAGACACGCCAAAAAATACGGCGCAAACGTAACCATCCTCCTCATAAAACCAGAACTAAGAACCGACGAAACAAAAACAAACCACAACATCATAAAAAACCTCAAAATCCCAATCATCACAACAATAAACCACAAATCGGGTGGGTGGGGGCTCGAGGATGGACATCGCAAAGAACCAACGGGGAAACATCTTACATCACAAGAACAAAACCAAAAATACGACATAGCCATCGACGCAATACTCGGCATCGGCCTAAAAGGCATCGTAAAAGACCCCTACAAAACCGCAATAGAAACCTTCAACAACCTGGACTGCACAAAAATATCCCTTCAACAACCTGGACTGCACAAAAATATCCCTGGACTGCCCAAGCGGCATAGACGCGGACACAGGAAACACCCAGGGAACATCAATACACCCCGACATAACAATAACCTTCCACGACATCAAAAAAGGACTAAACCCCGGAAACTCAGGAAAAATCATAATAACCGACATCGGAATATAAGGAGGTAGTACCCGCATGGAAACAGACGAACTAAAAATAAAAGAATTTGAACTAAAAAAAATAGTAAAAACCGCAATAAGAATATCCGAAGAATCCTGCATCGACAGCTTCAAAACAAAAACCCTCTCATCAGACCTCGGCATGCAAAGATACATCTTCCAGGAAAGCTTCAAACTCGTACTGGCAGACCTCCTAAAAAAGAAAGCACAAGGCCAGCCAGACTACAGCACAATACCCCAACACCAACAAGATTTTTAAACTTATGGCAATTTATAGAAACCAAGCAAATGCAGGGGTACTCAAGCGGCCTAAGAGGCAGGGTTGAGGGCCCTGTGGATTAGTTCCTTCGCGAGTTCGAATCTCGTCCCCTGCACCACACTCCCTCCTACAAACCTTTATATACAATTAATCCCAATAAATTCACTAAGGTGATAACTATGACAGAAGCATATTGTGTAAAATGTAAAGAAAAAAGAGAAATGAAAGATGCAGAAAAAGTGACGATGAAAAACGGAAAACCCGCAACAAAAGGAGTATGTCCTGTATGCGGATGTGGAATGTACAGAATCGGCGGATAATCCAACAGAACTTCCAACAACTTTTTCTTTTTTTTCATTTTTCAACTTGAAAATAGCCAAATGTAACCAAATTATTTCATAAGGTTGTACTATACTCTCTCCACCGGACATCACCGCTAGCCTTAACAAGCTTAAGTGTAACAAGCTTATCCATATAATTCCTATAACTCCTCTCAGACACCTTGCCCCCCACCTCCTTAGAAAAAGCACTCCACACCTCAGACGACTTCACAGTCCCCGCATTCTCAACAATCGAAAAAAGCATCTTCTGATACTGTCCAAGACCACCAACAATTTGGCGCACCTTAACAGAAACCGCATCCTTATGCGCCCTAATCACATACTCCTTCCCAATCACGGAACTCCCAGCATCCTCCGAGAAAAGCGCAGCCTTTCGAAGAATCTCAAGCCCTACCCGCGCATCTCCGCCCGCCTGCACCGCCGCAATCCTAAGCACAGTCTCACTTATCGCTCCCGGTGCAAACGCAAGACTCGCCCTATCAGAAAGAATATCATACATCTCATCAGCCGAATACTCCTTAAACTCCAGCCACTCCAAAGAAAGCGAACTCTTGATCCTCACATCAACATTAGCAAGCGCATGCTCATCATTCGAGATACACACAACCCCGCACCCGCTCCGGCAAAGATCATAAAGCACATCATAACTCTCAAGCCTGTCAACCTCATCCAAAGCAACAATCAGCTTCTTGCCACTCTTCTTAAGACTCCCCTCAATATCCTCAAGCAGCTCCTTAGTCTGCCTGCGCGGGTTAGAAAAAATCCTAAGATCACTCACAACCTTCGAAAGGACAGCATGAGTCGACCCGCTCTTCCAGCAATTGACATAGCACGTCCGCACATTATCAGTATGGCTCGAAAGCTCATCAAACATCCAAAGAACCAAAGAAGTCTTACCCACCCCAGTAGGCCCGAACAAAAACACATTCCTCGGCATCCTCCCGACAACCACCGGCTTCATACACGATGCAAGATAATCCCTCTGCCCTTCCCTGTGAAAAAGCCGTGTAGGCGCAAAAACATCCGTAAGCGGCTCCTCACTCCTAATAACAGAAGACTCAACATCAAACAAATCAGACATAACCTTAATTAAGAGCATAAATTAATATAACTTAAACTCACTCAAAACTCAAAAGCTCCTTAAGAATAGTCATTGAAGAAAGCAGAGCAACACAACTAAGAATAATCGTATACACCACAACATTACTGCTCATATCACAGACTTCACTAATCTCAGAACTAAACTGATACAAAAGCACAACCGACGGTAAAAGAACAATTACAGCCACAAATACATTAAAACTAAACAACGACCCTTTCATACACACTAATTACCCATCCACCTTTATATAAATTTAGAATAGCGAAGGATGGATTTGAACCATCGACCTTTGGGTAACACAGACGACACACAAAATTTATGCCATCATATGAGCCCAACGAGCACTCCAGGCTGCTCCACCTCGCTTTTAAAAAAGAGATATAATCCCTAACACTACAAACATTTATATATCTTACCCTACCCAAAAAAGAACCTATGAACACACTTGGAATAGACGAGGCAGGCAGAGGACCTGTAATAGGCCCATTGGTAGTCGCAGGCGTCCACATAAAAAAAGAACACGAACCACACCTAAAAAACCTAGGCATAACAGACTCAAAACTCCTAAGCCCAAAAAAGCGCGAAAACCTCGAAAAAGAAATCAAAAAAATTGCCATAAATGTGAGAGTTGTAATCATCAGCGCAAAACAAATCGACAACGACATGAAAAACATCTCCCTAAACCACATAGAAATGAACGCCATGGCAAAAATAATAAACCAGACACCAAACGCAAAAAAAACAATAATCGACCTCCCATCAAACAGCAAAACATTCACACAGGAACTAGAGGCAAAAACAACCACAAAAACAAAAATAACAGCAGAATTCAAAGCCGACCTGAACTACACATCCGTAAGCGCCGCATCCATAATCGCAAAAACAGAACGCGACAGGCAAATAAGGCTCATCGAAAAAAAACACAACATAACTCTCGGCTCCGGCTACCCCTCAGACCCAAAGACAAAAACCTTCCTAAAAGAACATATAGAGTCTATGCAGTCACATGACACACTTCCGGACTACATAAGACAAAGCTGGCAGACCACAAAAGACCTCATAAAACAAAAAACCCAAAAAGGCTTAGGCGACTTCTAGCCCAACAAATATAAACCACAAAACCCAAAAAAAAGACCATGAGATACTACTCACTGAAACTTCTTGCAATCAACATCGTAATCTTCATCCTCGAACTAATGTCACCCTACATAATCCCCCTCTTCGCCCTAAACCCATCCACCATCCTGCAAACCCCATGGACACTAGTCACCGCAATGTTCCTCCATTCAACAAGCACAACCCTCCCTGACGGCGCAACAGTCCTCAACCTCAACCACCTACTCCAGAACATGGTCGCACTCGGTCTCTTCGGCATACTCTTAGAAAAAATAATAGGCTCAAAAAAATTTCTGGGTCTCTACCTGACAGCCGGCATACTCGGAAATGTAGCAGGATTGATATTCTACCCTAACTCAATATCCCTAGGCGCATCCGGCGCAATCATGGGCATACTCGGCGCAATCACAGTCTTGCGCCCGAAAATGATAGTATACTTCGGCGCACCGCTACCGCTCATACTCCTCTCAGGCATGTGGATACTCATAGACTTCGTAGGCTTCTTCGCACCCGCAGACAACACAGGCCACGCCGCCCACCTCGCCGGCTTCGCAACAGGCATAGCATACGGCCTGCTAAACAGAAACCACTACTCAGAAGACAAAGAAATCAAAAAAAAAATAGACCATGAACTCTCAGACGAAGAACTCGACGCATGGGAAGAAAAATACATGAAATAACAAAAGTGAAAAAATGAAAAGCCAAAACATAATAATCTACACAATAGCAATCACAATAATCATGGCAATATCCCTAAATTACCTGCAGCCAGAACCAAAAGCCACCCCCGAACCAACAACACACAACCAACAAATAACAGACTCACAAATTCTCGAAAATCTCCAAAACCACCCCGAACTCAAACCCTACAAAACATATGACACAAAAATTACACACCTATCAGAAAACAACATAAAACAACTTACAGAAAAGCAACCGGCAATTTACGCCAACCTCACAGGCAAAAACATCTGCAAAATAGAATACACCTCCGCAAGCGACGGGTACCTCGTAATATACGACACAGAAAAAGACAGTATACTAAAACAATTCCGCATCCTCAACATGCAGATCAACTGACAAAAAACAAGAACTAAAACTATATAAACCACCTCAGAACATAATAATAAACAACAAAGGTAATCAACATGAAAAAAAAGCTACTCATACTAACACTATCACTGACATACTTAATATTACTCTCAACCGCAAACGCTCAAATAGGAACAGACCACCCATGTGAATTTGTCGATGAAAACAACCCGGACAGCGACGTCTTCTGCCAGAGCCACGACAACCTGGCAAACTCAGACACCACATACTTCCTCATAAACGTAGACTACGACAAAAAGCTCAATGTATCAGGAGCAATCCTCTATCCGGGTAACGACAGAATCAACATAAACGGCCTCTACGACCCTATCGGACAAAAACACACAGCCAACAGCTGCTCAGGACTCATCAGCAGCAAATGCTCCGTAAACAACCCCACACTCGGTATCTGGCTGCTCGACATCAAAGGCGAACAAATAACAAAAACCGGCGAATTCTTCGTAAACGCGAACTTCGACATATACAAGCCCCACAAACACATCATAGAAACAGGAATCCTACAGGACCACATAAAATTCTACAAAACATACATCAAAACCGGCTCACGCGAAGAACACCTTACAGTCTCATCAAACTGGACAGACAGATACTCAAACATGGAAGTCACAATCATCAGCCCAAACGTAAAAACAAAAAGCGACATCTCTAAAGGCGATGACAAAATTGTCCAGACATACTACCTAAACCCCGGCATGGTCGCAGAAGGAATCTGGATATCTCAACTAAGAGCATTCGACACCCGCGCAGACATAAACTTCCACTCAAACTACAAATTTGAATACATCGAAAACCAGGAAATAATCAACGGCATAATCCGTGAAAAAGAAAAAAAAGAATACCCGATAATCATCAAAGACTCAACCATACCCTTAGCATTGACAGCAATAAGACTGGAAGCAGGGGACATCGTAAAAATATATAGCGTATACGACCCACGCGGCACAAAAAGAACATGTGCAGCATACACCGATGGATGCGCAATAAAAGACCCTGAACCAGGCATCTGGCTCGTAAATGTGGAAGGCCAGACAGTAACAGGCCACGCACCATTCCGCCTCGCAAACACACATTCAACATACATTCCCGAAGACTTCAAAGCAGAAAGCAACATAACAAACAGAGGCTCAGTATTCTACTACACAGACATCCTCACAGAAAACAAAACCCACCTCGTAGCATTCTCAAAATGGTCCGAATTCGAACCGAACATGGAACTGACAATCATCTCAACAAACCTCAAATCCGTATTCGACCAGTCAGAAGCAGACGAGAAAGTAACCCAGAAAGCATTCCTCACACCCGGCGAAACAGCTGAAGGGCGCTGGATAGTACAGGTAAAATCAATATGGAAAGAATCAGAAGTAATCACAAAATCAAACTATAATATCACACCCGTCCCAGAACAGGCACAACTAAACGCTGATCTGACAATGGGTGAAAAAAAGACATACTACATAAAAGTAACCGAATCAAAAACACCATTAGTCCTAACAATGACCGCCTTCCAGTCCGGCGACGAATTCAGGATAACAAAAGTCATCAAGCCTGACGGAAAAACAGGCACATGCCAAAAAATCCCGTCAGGAAAAGAATCATACACATGCGCAGTAAAAGACCCTAAACCCGGCATATGGACAATAGAAGTAACAGGACAGAACATAGTCGGTGAAGGCCCGTTCAACCTTGCAAGCACCTTCGAAATAACAAGCTGTGGAAACGGCGCATGTGACCCTGACGAAAACTGCGGCACATGCGAACAAGACTGCCAGTGCAACCGCTCGACATGCCACAGGAACGCATGCGTAGACCCCCCAAAAACAGTAGGTGAAAAAAGATCATGGCTAAAAGACGACCTTGAAGACAACCTGATAACACAAGAAAAATACGACATAAGAACAGACGAACTAGCCGCCTACGACGATGCACAACTAATCTCAGAACTACAAACAGAAAATGAACCCGAAGAAGAAGAACCCAAAGAGGAAGAAAAAAACGAGACCATCGAAAAACTTAAATCCATAATATTCAATCCATTAATAATTGTGCTACTGGCAGCACTATCACCAGTAGCCTTCCTAGCATACAAAGCCCGCCGCAAAAAAAAAGACGAAAGCCTGGAAGACATAAAACGCAGCGTTGAGGCAGAAACAAAACCCGGCGAACACACAGAAACAGAAGAACCAATAGATGCCTTTGAATTCGAAGACAAGAAATTTGTAGACAAAATAAAACTAATCATCCTGGACCCAAAAAAATTCTTCTCAATAATGCCAAGAACCGGCGGATACAAAGAACCCCTAATCTTCTACATAATCCTAACAACAATCCCAATCATGTTAATCCCCATAATATTCCTCATTCTGTTATTATTATATGGCAAATTTTCACTAATCTATTTGATAACCATACCCCTAGCACCTATAGCCGCAATAACAAGCATCATCTTCCTACTACTCTACGCACTCATCACACACGCGACACTCAAACTACTCGGCGGTCAAGGCAAATACGAATCCACCCTAAGAGTCATGGCATACTCATCAGCAGTAAGCTTATTGACAGTAATTCCTGTTGCAGGACTACTCGCATTCATCTATCAGCTATACGTAATAATCCTCGGCTACAAAACAGTCCATGAAATAAGCACCATGAAAACCATACTCGCATTCCTTCTGGCAATGTCCATCATAGGAACCATCATCACAATAATAATCGCACTCATAGGCATGGCATTCATAGGTATAATCCTTGCTGCCGTAGAACAAAGCGGACTATCAACCACCCCACCATAATAAGAAAAAAATAACCTTTAACCACAACAAACAGCACCAAAAATACTCTCAGTCACACACCAACTTCTCAAAGCAGCCAAATGCGCCAAAAATCAGGTCACCCACTACACTCACTCTCAGCTTTTTAGCTCAACCCTTCAACGCAACCAACTGCGCCAAAAAAGCCTCAATCTGCAGATCTTCCTGCCCGCCCTCGACAATCCGAAACTCATACTCCCCAAGCTTATCAATCAATCGCGCCTTACACCTGTCATCCACATCAACAGAAAGAATCTCGCGGTGGATCGCGCGAATCACATCAAGCCCCGAAAGCCCTCGATTAATCATCAGATCATACAACTTCCTACGCGAATCCAGAAACTTACCCGAAAGTGCCAGATCAAGCACATCCTTGACCTCCTTCGGATGCAAAGTAGCCGCAACCTCATACACTCCCTTCTCATCAACCTTCTTCGTAAGAATAGAAACAGACTGAATCACATTAGTAGCCTTCCTGAAATCACCCAAAGACACAGCAATAACCGCGCGCATCCCATCCTCAGTAACATCAAGCCCCTCTGCTTTGGCAACCCTCCGAACATATCCGCTAATCGCCTCATCACTACCCGGCCCGAACCTGAAGACCGCACACCGACTCTGGATAGGCGCAATAAGTTTCGAAGAATAATTGCAGGACAGAATAAACCGCGTCGAATGCGTATACTTCTCCATAGTCCTGCGAAGCGCCTGCTGCGCCTCAGTAGTCAAAGCATCACTCTCATCAAGAAAAATAATCTTAAACTCAGCACCTAAAGGCTTGATACGCGCAAAATCCTTAATCTTCGACCTCACCACCTGGATGCCGCGCTCATCAGACGCATTAGTCTCCATAAAATTCCTGGACCATGAATCCCCATACAACTCCTTCGCAAGCGCAATAGCGCAAGTAGTCTTCCCCACCCCCGCAGTACCTGCAAAAAGCATATTAGGAACCGACTTCGCCTTGATAAAAGCCTTCAGGCGCTCAACAATCACCTCATGCCCCACCACCTCAGAAAGCGTCTTCGGCCGATACTTCTCAGTCCATATCTCAATCATAACCAACACTATACTATCCAAACAATATAAAACTACCCGCAAGACAATTGACACAAAACACCACAAAAACTATATTAACCCAACGCGCCCAATAAATTCTATGCCCCCCTTCCTCCAAAAACCAATAAAACCAGCCATAGCCATACTAACAATAATACTAACAACACTCCTCCTTCTAAGCCACCCTGCCTTCTCAATCTCCCAGGAAATAAAAGACCCCTCAAACATCGAAGAGCTGACAGTAAAAATAACCCAGCACGGCAAAATCCTCATCCCCGACGGCAAACTCGAATGGGTAAAAATCAACCTCACATTCCCAAAAGACAACACAAACCAGCAACTCACAACAACCGAAAAATACATCCAGGACAACCTTGGAAACAACATCCTCACAATAAAAAAAGACAACCCTCGAAACATAATAACCTACAGTGCCCAAAGCATCGTCACAATCAAAGAGCGCCGCACACTCCACATCCCCGAAACCTACACAATACCAGACAACATCAAAATCTACCTCAAACCCGCAAAAAACATCCAAAGCACTGCCCCTGAAATAACAGCACTTGCAAAAGAACTCACAAAAGACTCAAGAACAGACTTCGAGCGCATCGCAAAACTAGCCACATGGGTCCACGAAAACATCGAATACAAACTCAGCCTCGGCACCGAATCAAAAGACGCCCTATGGACACTAAAAAACAAAGTAGGAACATGCGACGAATTCTCAAGCCTCTTCATAGCCCTCGCGCGGGCATCCGGCTACCCCGCCCGCTACATCTCCGGCCACGCCTACGGCAAAGATGGCTGGGAAAAACACGCCTTCGCAGACGTCTACATCGGCAGGTGGGTCCCCGTCGACCCAACCTGGAACGAAGTCGGCAACCTCGACGCAACCCACATCCAGTTCGCCACCAAAGAAGACAACATCGTAAAAAACGAAATACAGGCCTACGGCACAAAAATCGGCGAAATGACCTGGGCAGAAGACGAAACAGAAATCGAGATACTAGCCATCAGCGAAAAAGAAAAAGAAAAAGACTACCAACTACTAAAAAGCTCAGACAAGCTCGAGATGGGCGAAGAGGCAATAATACTCCTGAAATTCACACCCAAAGAATACAAAGTAGTCAAACTCGACCTCGAACCCTGCATCAGCCCCACACCAATAGTAGAAATAGACGAAAAAGAAAAAAGCATCATACTCGAACCCAACAAACAAAAAATAGCATACTGGAAAATAAAAATAAGCGAAAACCTCAAAAAAAACACGCAATACACATGCCCACTCACACTCAACTCCCGCCTCCTCACAACAAGATCAATCAACCTCACCATAAACACACTGACAACCCTGAAAGCCGACAAAATCACACTTGACGCAAAACTTGATAAAGCAGACCTCATCCTCGGAGAAACCCAAACAATAAAAACAACCATCGAAAAAACAGAAGGGACAGACCCCGTAACAATCGGCATAATACAGGGAAACGAACACATAGAAAAAACATTCACACTAAAACCAGGCGAAACCGAAAAACTCACACACACATTCACACCCGACCACCCCGGCGAACACGAGATAATAACATACTCATCAACCGGCCAGGTAAAAACACTAAAATACAACGTAGGCGAAACAAAAGACATCTACATCGACAAAATAGAAACACCCCAATACGCAAAAACAAACGAGGAAATACCAGTAACAACCTACATCAAAAACAACCGCAGCACTGCACAGACAATCAAATTCACACAAACCTTCGAAGACAAAGAAGACATCATCTCAACAAAAATAGAAAAAGAAAAAACAATAAAAACAACAATATCATCCTCCACCATCGGCGACAAAAAAATATCATTCCACCTCACAGGCCAAAACATAGACTCAAAAACAACAAGAAACATCCGCATCTACGAGAAACCACAAATAGAAATAGCCACAACATACAACTACGCAACAAGCACAGCAACCCTGGCCATTGAGACAAAAAAAGACGCCGCAAAAGAAATAACAATCATCCTCAACGAGATCACAAAAAAAATAACAGAACCCCAAAAAAAATCAACCCTTGACTTCAAACTGCCAATAGGAACCCACACAGCAACAATCAAATACACAGACCTCGCAGGCAACAAATACACAAAAACAGAAACAATCACAATAAAAAAACAAACCATAATAGAAAAAATCATATCATTCATAAAACAACTCATCCAGAAAATCACATAAACAAGGTGAACCATATAAAAAATCACAGAAAAGGAATGGAACAATCAATATGGATAATAATCACAATCATAGTGGCATTAGCAACAGCCCTCACAGTCATAACCCTCCTATACACAACAACCACAGACACCCAAAACAACATAATGCCAATCATAGAAAAAATCGGTGAAAACATAAAAAACATACTATTAGGACTCACAGACTAACTAAGATGACCCCCATGAAAATAACCCTAAGCGGAACCCCCGGAACCGGAAAGACACAGACCTCAAAAACACTTGTAAAAAAACTCAACTACAGGCTAATCAACATAAACAAATACGCAAAAGACAAAAACCTGATAACCGGAAAAGATATATACCGCAAAACACAAATAATAGACGAAAAAAAACTAAAAAAAGAATCAAAAAACATACAGGACAACACAATAATAGAAGGTCATCTGGCACACTACTGCAAAAGCGACATCACAATAATACTACGCACCAACCCAGACACCCTAAGAGTCCGCCTCAAAAAAAGGCACTGGCCCAAAAAAAAGATAGAAGAAAACATAGACTCAGAAGCACTAGACATAATCCTTCAGGAAGCAGTAGCAGACAACAAAAATGTATTCGAGATAGACACAACAAAAAGCACACCACAACAGACAGCAACCACAATAATAAACATAACAAAAAACAGAGAATCAAAAAAACAACACATACCAGGCAAAATCAACTGGGAAAAATACATAATCCCAAAAAAAACACCAACACAATCTATTTAAAACTAACCAAAGATAAATAACACTTCATAAGAATAAGTCAGGTGAAAAAAAGATGGCAAAAGCAAAAGATTCAGCAGCAATGCAAAGAATGTTCTCAAACGTAAGAGTATGCATGAAATGCAACGCAAAAATAAGAACAAACAAACCCGAAAAAACCAAATGCAGAAAATGCGGCTCAAAAAGTCTAAGACAAAAAAGCAAACAAATGAAAGCAGGCGCGAAATAAAAAAAATCGCCTGAAATTCGCTATTTCAATCAGAGCAAGCTCCAGAATATTGCGCGAATTTCTAAGCCGGCGATTTTTAATTGTCCATAAATCATGAGCAGACAATTAAAAAGCTTGAAAATACTCCCCATTAACCTAAATTTTCATGATTTTTAGTCTTCCCAAGTGTATATCCACAGCAAGCTACGGAGTATTGAACCCACTTGGGAATAATCACACCTCACAGGCGACCACATGAAAAGAGTCACTGGTTTCGCAAGGATTTACCCGATGATAAAAGTTCTCACACTCATAATTGCAATCCAGATAATCGCAACTGGTGACCTGCCGCAAATAACACACGCATCAATCACAATTCTCACAGCACTTGTCTCACTCACATCCCTGACAGTAATAAACGATTACTTCGACATAAAAGAAGACAAAACAAGGAAACTAAAACGTCCACTGGCACAGGACCAGATAACAGAAGAATCAGCAATAGCACTCGCAACACTCCTGTTCTCGATAAGCCTCGCACTATCCCATTATTTCTTAACCCCCACCTGCACATTCATCCTCATAATCAACACAATAATCATGACAATCTACAGCCACTACAAAGAAAAATCACCCCTATGCGCCATATATCAGGGATATTTCAACGGCTCTGTAATCATCTTCGGCGGATTCTCCACAAATCCGCAAAACATCGCAATAATAAAACTAACAGTAATAGTCGCAAGCCTGATAGCACTCACAAGCGCCGCAAGAAAAATAATGCACAGCATAGACAGTCAAAACGGCATAAAATACAAAAGAATCACACTGGCAACATACTACGGCGACAAGACAGCATCAATAATATCAGCATCACTGATAATCATCACAATATTCCTAAGCATAATACCCACCACCACACTGGGCCAAAACTACCTCTACATGATAAGCATAGCAGACATAATCCTCGCCTACGCCGGCCTGAGAATCCTGATAAACACAAAATACGCAATGGAATCCCAAAGATTCATAAAAATCAGCATGATAATCATCATGTTCTCATTCGTTGTTGCAGCCCTGCTCTAAAAGAAAAAAAGACAAAGATATCTAAAAACCAAAAATACAAACATACAACAGATACAAGCACATAACAAAAACCCCTCATTAAACTTAAAAAAATAACACCTCAAACATTACAAACAATTATAAACATCATCTAAACATTACAAACATCATCAATATTAAAAAGCCCGGGTGGCTCAGCTGGTAGAGCGTTGCCTTGGTAAGGCAGAGATCGCGTGTTCAAATCTCGCCCCGGGCTTCATGATTAATGGTAAAATAAATAACTGGAGGAGGGGAAGAATGAACTATACCTGGAAAAACAGAATCATATACGCAATACTTGGAATAGTCATCATTACTACCAGCATAATCATAATGAACGCCTTGGAATTCATGAGTAATCCAATCGGCTACACCATCGCATTTTTGCGTTAAAGCTTTGGAGGAGATAACAGCACATATGAGTACTGGTAACTCCGATAAGCACACCCTTCAATAAGCAACAAATGAGGAAGAGAACATGACAGATGAAAAATCATTCAGAGGA
>JAFCBW010000013.1 GCA_017610525.1 Candidatus Nanohalarchaeota archaeon
TATTTCAGAATTCAGCACCTCATTAGAGAATTCCAGTGAAGTGATACTGGATTTAATCTCTGGTTTATCCAATAACGGATCTTCCTCAGCAATTACCTCCTGCAAACTAACATCATACTCTCCCAACAGGCCACGCATTCTGCGCTCATTTGAATCAACCAACATTTTTTTGTTATTAATGACCCTATTTAATCCAACAATCCCATCAACATCATACTCAATTTTCAGATATAGAACATCCAGGCCATACTTCTGATCTATTTCATTAAACGAGCAAAATCGCTTATAGGTCATATCCTCTATATTTTTTAAAGACACGCAAAAGCTCGGACAATCTGGTCTGTATGGAATCTCTTTGATATCAGAAAATACAGTCTGCCCAATCACAAACAGAAAAATAAATAATGCAGCCAGAATCAAGTATCCTAATTTTGACGTTCTCTTCTCACTAATCTCTGTATACGTATCTTTTTCCACCATACTATAATATAATAAATTGAAGTTTATAAACACAAAATTTCCAAAAGCCCATTGATACGAGCGCACCATTTATGATTAAAGCCCTACTCAATTGAGCATCATAACATTAATCACCCGCCAATATACGTCAAACGCCGAAGACACGAAAAGAAACCAACTCAGATATATAAATCTAAAGACACACTTGAATACCTTATCAAAAACACAAGAAAACAGAACAAAATAACAACATACCCTCTAGTTGGGAGGGTGGAGGCTCGAGGACGGAACCCACCAAACACAAAGGAGGAATCTATTCGCGCGCCTAAGCAAAACAGACAAGTGACCTAAACCGTAGGTTTATGGTCGCTCTAATCGCCAGCCATTTACAAAGCTGTTGCTCCGCATTTTACAAAGTTGAGCAAAACGCACCTAATAATCAACCTTTTATAAGGTTGGGGGGATTCAAATGAACATCGGAACAGTAAAAGAAATCAAAAACAATGAAACAAGAGTAGGCATAACACCGGACAACGCAAAAAACCTGATAGAATCAGGTCACACCGTACTCATAGAAAAAGACGCAGGAAAAGATGCAGGCTACGAAGACGACGCATACATTTTCAAAGGCGCAACAATAGCCACCAAAGAAGAGATCTTCAAGACATCAGACATAATAGTAAAAGTAAAAGAGCCAATGCCCGAAGAATATCCCTATCTCGAACTCATGAAAGGAAAGACACTATACACATACCTCCACCTCGCAGCAGCAGACAAACAACTCACACTGGAACTTCTGAAAAACAACATAACAGGAATCGCCTACGAAACAGTAACAGACGAAAACAACCGCCTCCCACTCCTGACCCCCATGAGCGAAACCGCAGGAGTCCTCGCAACCCAGTACGGCGCACAATACCTCCAGAAAAAATACAATGGCAAAGGAATAACCCTCGGAAAAATAACAGGAGCACCCCTGGCACACGTAGTAATAGTAGGTGGCGGCACAGCCGGCGCAAAAGCCGCAGAAACATCAGCAGGTCTGGGCTCAAACGTAACACTCCTCGAACTAAACGACAAAAGAATCGAAGACCTAAAAGAACAATTCAAACGTTTCGAAAACATAACAATCACAAAATCCACACCAGAAACTGTCAGAGACACAGTAAAAACAGCAGACCTTCTAATTGGCGCAGTCCTCGTACCAGGCAACAGAGCACCGACAGTAATAACAGAAGACATAGTGCGCTCAATGGAAAAAGGCACAGTCCTCATAGACATCGCAATAGACCAGGGCGGCTGCATCTGGGGCTCAAAACCAACATCACACGACAACCCAATATACTACATAGACAACAAAATATACTGCTGCATAACAAACATGCCGGGGCAAGTACCCCACCAGTCAACAAAAGCACTCACAAGCGCAACAATAAAATACCTGAAAGAGATGGCAGATTCAGGTATAACAGAACTAATAAGCCGGGACAAGTACTTCAAAGAAGGAGTAAACACAATAGCAGGCAAACTGACAAACAAGGCAGTAGCCGAAGCGCTCGAACTTGAATACACGCCAATTGAAGATGTTCTTGAAGAACTGGCAACATTGCAAAAAACAGATATTGACACGTAAAACTTATATATTTAGCTACATTATTAGAAGACATGCGAACATTCACAGCCATATTACAAAAAGAAGAAGACATGTACGTTGCACGCTGTCCTGAAGTCGGAACAGTCAGCCAGGGTGAAACTATAGAAAAAGCCATAGCTAACCTAAGAGAAGCCACCGAACTATACTTAGAAGATTTTCCACTAAAAGAAACAAAACATCCCATTCTAACAAGCTTTGAGGTCGCTGAATGTGTCAAAGCTTAAGAAAATCTCTGGAAGAGAGTGCATCAAAATTCTATGCAACAAATTTGGTTTCTATTTAGTGCGCCAGAAAGGGAGTCACCTAATTCTACATAAAGAAACGCCAGAAGGCAAAATAGGTACAGTAGTTCCAAACCATAAAGAAATAAAAACAGGAACCATCAAAGGAATTCTTGAACAGGCAAAAATCAAAGAAGAAGATTTCGCAGAATACCAATAACAGATGATAATCTATGGTGAGTAAATATAACATTTATTGGCTAAGCATCATAGAAGAAGACATTATAATAGAATTTTGAAGCTAGGAATACAAATGAATGCATTAATATCAATGTACAAAACACAACGAGGTAATCAAATATGCAAACAAACTACGCGCAAGAAACCCTAAAAACCCAGATAGAGACCCTCCTGAAATCCCATAAAATAGACGCGCCACTGGAAACCCCCCCTGAAAACATAGACGCAGACCTCGCCATGCCGACATTCGCGCTAGCAAAAACCCTAAAAAAAGCACCCCACCTCATAGCCCAAGACCTAGAAAAAACAATAAAACCACCAAAAAACTCACTAATCAAACAAATAAAAGCAGAAGGTCCATACCTCAACTTCTACAAAGACAACGAAAAATACACAGAAATAGTCCTGAAAAACATAACAACCACAAAACAAGACTACGGCAAAAAACCACCAAAAAACCAAAACGTAATGATAGAATACTCACAAGCCAACACCCACAAAGCATTCCATGTAGGACACATTCGCGGAACATCCATAGGCGAATCCCTCGCAAGAACAATGAAACACGAAGGCTACCACGTAACACAGGCAAACTACCAGGGCGACACAGGCGCACACGTCGCAAAATGGCTCTGGTGCTACCAAAAATACCACAAAAATGAAATACCGCCGAAAAAACAAAGCGAAAAATGGATAGCATCAATATACGTCGAATCCGTAAAAAAAACCACAAAAGAAAACCAGAAAGAGATAGACAAAATAAACAGCGACCTAGAAAACAACACAGACCCTGACCTCACCGCCCTTTGGAAAAAAACAAGAGAATGGAGCCTGAAAAGCCTTGAAGACATATACAAAGACTTAGATGCCCACTTCGACCACTACTTCTTCGAGCGCCAGATGGAAACAAGAGCAAAAGAACTGGTAAAAGACATCCTAAAATCACGCATAGCAAAAATAGACCAGAACGCAACAATAATAGACCTCAACAAACTAGGCATCTGGGTACTTTTAAGAAAAGACGGCACATGCCTCTACTCCGCAAAAGACATCGCACTTGCAGAAAAAAAATTCAAAAAATACAACATAGACAAAAGCATCTACATAATAGGCGCAGCCCAGTCACTCCACATGCAGCAGCTATTCAAAACCCTCGAACTCATGAACTTCAAAAACGCAAAAAACTGCCACCACCTCTCATTCGCCGAAGTCCGCCTCCCCACCGGAAAGATGAGCTCAAGAACAGGCGAAAACATACTCTACACAGACATGCTCGAAGAACTACTGGCCTACGCAAAACAGGAAGTAACAAAAAGACACCCTGAATGGTCCCAAAAAGAAAAAGACATCTCCGCAAAAAACATCACAATCAGCGCCCTAAAATTCAGCATGCTAAACCAAAGCCCAAACAAGCTGATCACATTCAGCCCAAAAGAAGCCCTCAACTTCGAAGGAGACACAGGCCCATACATCCAATACACCCACGCAAGAGCCCACTCAATCCTGAGACAATCCACCCACAATCCCTCACGACCATTCAACCCCGTACTACTAAAAGAAAAAGAAGAACAGGACCTCATAAAAAAACTATCATACTTCCCCCAAACCGTAACAAAAACATGCGAACAATACGACCCCAACCAACTCGCATCCTACCTCCTCGAACTCTCCCACGACTTCAACACCTTCTACCACAGGCACCCCGTACTAAAAGCCCAAAAAGACCTAAGAGACACAAGACTAACACTAGTCTATGCAACAATGCAGGTACTAAACAACGGCCTATACCTATTAGCCATAACTGCCCCACAACAGATGTAGAAATCAAAACTCAACCAGCTTCTCAAACTCCTTATACCGCCCGGAAACATCCTTCATCCCAATCTGGCGCAGCCTGTCAAGGCTGAAATCCTCAGCATTAAACGAAGCAACAGCGCTGCCGTAAATCACAGCCCTCTTCATATTCTCAAAAGATACATCACCAGTACTTGCAAGATACCCCATAAGCCCGCCAGCAAACGAATCACCAGCCCCTGTCGGATCCTTCAGGTCCTCAAGCGGATAGGCAGGCGCAAAAAAGCACACACCATCAGTAAAAAGAAGCGCCCCATGCTCACCCTTCTTAATAACAACAGCAGAAGGCCCTCTCTTCAAAAGCATCCTCGCAGCACGCACAAGATTAGGCGTATCCATAAGCTGGCGCGCCTCAGCATCATTAATCAAAAGAACATCAACCTTACTTATAACAGAAAGAAGCTCCTCCTTCTTAGTCTCAATCCAGAAATTCATCGTATCAAGCGCAACAAGCTCCAAATCCTTGAACTGCCGAAGAACATCAAGCTGCAGGACAGGATCAATATTAGCAAGAAACAAATACTTAGCCCCAAGATACGCATCAGGTACCTTCGGCTTAAAAGAAGAAAACACATTAAGCTGCGTATCAGTAGTGTGCGCCTGATTCATATCATATTCATAATACCCTGACCACCGAAACGTCTTACCCTCTGCAACCGAAAGCCCGGAAGTCTCAATATTTCTCGCGCGCAAAAACTCCATATGCTCTGAAGGGAAATCCTTGCCAACAACCCCGACAAGCCCCGGCTTGCAAAAGATGCTCGCAGCAACAGACGAATAAGTAGCAGCGCCCCCAAGAATATCCTTGACATCCCCAAACGGCGTCTTAACAGAATCAAGAGCAACAGAACCAACAACAACAAGATCAACCATAGCACACACCTACTCCTTATATTCAATCAAACTAAATATCGGATACTTGCTATCAACCTTATCCCTGCCGCGAAGACCCGTAAGCTCAATCAAAAAGCAAATACCCATAATATCACCTCCAAGCTTCTCAACAAGCTCAATAGTAGCAGCAATAGTACCCCCCGTCGCAAGCAGATCATCCACAATCAGGACCTTCTGCCCCGGCGCAATAGCATCCTTATGAATCTCAAGCCCGTCATCACCATACTCCTTAGTATAAGTCGCACGAATCGTCTCCGAAGGCAGCTTACCCTGCTTCCTCACAGGCACAAACCCTGCAACAAGCCTGTCCGCAAGCGCTCCTCCAAGCATATACCCTCTCGACTCAATCCCGACAACAACATCAACCTCACGATCCTCATAACGCTTCTCAAGCTTATCCACAACCGCCTTAAAAGCGCGCCCATCTTTCAGAAGCGTAGTAATATCATAAAAAAGAATCCCCTTCTTCGGGTAATCCGGTATCTTCCTAATCCTTGAATCAAAATTCACACAATCACCTATATACATAAAATAATACACCGGACAATACAACATACAACATCCAGTGCAGTACTATTAGCCTGATAACTTTATAATAATAACCATCCAACAACAACAAAAATAAAAAACAAAACATATCCACAAATAGGGAGGGTGGGGGCTCAAGGACGGAACCCACCAAACACAAAGGGGGATAAGACTTATCACTACAATAGTCCACCAGAACATAATACACCAGACACAACATATAAAATAATTCATATTATAGTTGCTTGCATAACTATTTAGACAAAAATGCGAGCAATCTATATGGAAAAAGCACAATAACTATAAATGGAGATTGTGCTTTTTACTATACAAAAATAGACAACAACAAAAACAGTGACACAAATGAACGCAAACGCAGAAATAGGAATAATCGGCGGCACAGGAGTCTACGACCCGAACCTCCTGAAAGACACACAAGAGATAAAAATAACCACCCCATACGGCAACCCCTCAGACACAATAATCACAGGAACACTAGGCCAAAAAAAAGTAGCATTCCTAAACAGGCACGGACCCGGCCACAAGATACCGCCGCACATGGTAAACTACCGCGCAAACATCCACGCCCTAAAACAACTCGGCGTAACGCGCATCCTTGCACCGACCGCCGTAGGATCCCTTGTCGAAGAATACAGACCAAGCGATCTGGTAATACTCGACCAGTTCATAGACAGGACCAGCGCAAGAACATCCACATTCTACGAAAAAGGACAAGTCTGCCACATCTCAGTCGCAGACCCCTTCTGCGAACACCTGCGAACCCTTTTGATAGAGACAGCCAAAAAACTAAACTACCCGGTCCACGACAAAGGCACACAAGTCTGCATCAACGGCCCAAGATTCTCAACAAGAGCAGAATCACTAATATTTAAGAGTTGGAGCGCACACACAATCAACATGACACTGGTACCCGAATGCGTACTCGCAAAAGAAAAAGAAATCTGCTACGCATCAATCGCCATGGTAACAGACTACGACTGCTGGAAAGAACACAACGTCACAATAGACGACGTAATAAACACAATGAAACAAAACGAAGAAAAAGTAAAAACCCTCCTCACAAAAACCATAGAATCAATACCCAAAGAGCGCACCTGCACATGCAAAGACGCGCTCAAAAGCGCACTAATTTAGTCTCTAATTTTCATACTCACAACTGCCAAACTCAGTCCCTTCACTATTAGAACAGACAATCCTGTTATTCACAACAGTATAATACTTCAAAGAAGGACTCCCAAGCATCTTCAAAGTACAACAAACACTATTAGCATAATTGCCAACAATCTTCTCCCTCTCCGCATCCATACTCTCAAGCCTCGAATCCATCTCACTAAGCTCACTATTGCACACCCCAAGTTCCGTCTCCTTAGCAGACTTCTCAGTATTGCACACATCCAGGCTGGACTTCAAAGCATCCGCACCTGCCTGGCATGAATTATAATTACCATTAACAGTCTGCAACTCACCCATCACCTCAACTTTCTGCGCATCACACGTCTTGTAAAGACCCTCAGCAACAGAAATACCAGACTCACAATCACTAAACTGCGACTGCAGATCATCAACATCATCCATACACTTATACAACTCCAGATTCGCTTCCTTCACCGCCAGCTTCGGAAAATCCGAATTCTTCGAAAGCAGCGCATACTCCGGATCATCATAAAACATATTGCCCGTAATATCAGGACCTACTACAACAACAAGTGCAAGCAGCGCAAGAACAATCGCAACCTTCAGCTTATTCCTCGAAAAAGACTTCCAATGCTCCCCAGTCTTACCACTATCCACAGCAAACCCAGACTTCTTCTTATCAGGATTAAAATGATATCCAGCCATAACAATATTAAAGAACCGAATGTTTATATAAATTAGCACTCAAACACAAAACATTAATGAACCAAACACACACAAAACTCAAAACAACTTCCCAATCGCCTTCTCATTCGCCTTGACAACACCCGCATCAGTAATAATCCCCGTAATATATTTAGCAGGAGTAACATCAAACGCCGGATTCAAAGCATGACTCCCCTCAGGCGCAACCCTGACCGTCAACATCCGGGAAAGCTCAGAAGACCACCCAAACACAGAAAGCACCTCATCTTCTGCGCGCTCTTCAATAGGAATACCATCCCCTGATTTACAGGACAAATCAATAGTAGACCTCGGCGCAGCAACATAAAAAGGAATCCCATTCTCATGCGCAAGAACCGCCTTCTCATAAGTGCCTATTTTATTCGCAACATCACCATTACACGCAACCCTGTCAGCCCCGACAATCACAATATCAACATCCCCGCGACGCATATAATACCCCGAAGCATTATCAGCAATCACAGCATGCTCTACTCCCTCCTGACAAAGCTCCCATGCAGTCAGCCGCGCCCCCTGACACCTCGGCCTCGTCTCATCCACATAAACAAACACATTCCTGCCGCACCTCTTCGCAGCATAGATCGGCGCAATAGCCGACCCCCAATCAACAAAAGCAAGCCATCCGGCATTGCAATGCGTCAGGACACGCATCTTATCACGAATCAGTTTCTCCCCATACTTCCCGATCATCTCACCGCCACGCGCATTCTCATCCGCAATCTTCTGCGCCTCACCAACCGCAGCCTCTCGGGCACCGTTCGCATCCTCAACCCCACAAATACACTCCATCACCCTGCGCGTAGCATAAAACAAATCCTGCGCAGTAGGCCTCGTACCATTAATCACCTGTTCAGCCCCGTGCACAAACTCCAAAAAACCATCATCAGGTGCCTCAAGAGCCGCCTGCGCCAAAGCATACCCACCGCAAGCGCCAATAGCGCCCGCGCCGCGCACAACCATATCAGAAATCGCACGCGCAGTATCACGATAACACTTAAACTCAACAACCTCAAACTTATGCGGAATCAACGGCTGGTTAATCATAAAAACAGAATTACCCCGCATCCAGACAGTCCTGTAATCCCTGAAAACACCGCAAACATCCACACGAATAAAAACCACTATCCCTTAAACAACTTCCGCCTCGAAAAAAGATAATACAGGACAACAAAAAACACAACACCACCAGGCACAGCATAAAAATCCCCGGAATAAACAACAGAGCAGGCACCCAAAAAATTCAGAAGATAAACAACAAACGCACCATAAAACCCCCACTTCTTAAAAAAATACAGGCCAAAAGACACAACAACAAGCAAAAGCGAAACAACAACACTCAACTCCTGCAACTCATAAATCAGCCCAAGCCCAACCTCAAGCAATGAAAAAAAAGCCATAAACAAAGAAAGCGCAACAATCAAAAGAATCCCCTGGGACCTCCCAAGCTTCTTAATAACCTTCTTCTTCAAAAGCCACTCATAAACCACTCCAATCACATACCCCCCAAGAACCACAGTCAAAAAAACATCAAAGACAAACGCAAAAACAGAACTATACATCTCCATCATATCATTCCAGCTTGACTGCACAAAAAACACAGTAACAACACAGAACAGTTCAAAAAGAGCAAGAAATACAACACCTTTCAAAAAAAATCTCTCAAACAAAATGAACTTCTCTGCATATGCAAACAAAAGACCAACCAAAACGCCCATAAAAAAAGCAGAAAAAAGAGACGTATAGACATATTCAACAAACACCACATCAATATTGATCTGCCCGACACCTACTTCGACAAGCATCGCAAGCCATACAACAAAAAAGCAAGCTAGCCCTGCAAGCAAGCCCTCAAACCAATTATACTTAATCTCACCTGCTTTTTTCATCCCCTTAACCCTTCTCATCTGAATAGTCTTCATAAAACCCACAAATAAAGTAGTTACTAATTTTAGACCACAAAACCTTAAGTATCTTAACCCAAAAAACACACCATTTATCAGATAAAGTTATATTCTTTCTTCCTAAACATAGACACATGAACATCTTCATCGAAACCTACGGATGCGAAAGCAACCAGTACTCAACAGAGATAATGGCAGCCCTCCTCACAGAAGCAGGCCACAGACTGACCGCAAGAGACAACGCAGAACTCATCATCCTGAACACATGTGCACTCGAGACAAAAACAGAAAAAAAAATAATCACGCGCATCAAAGAACTAAACGACACCAGCAAAAAAATACTCGTCGCCGGCTGCCTCACAGAGCTCCAGAAAGAAAAAATACAGGCTGCATCCCCAAAAGCATCGCTTATGGGCACAAACTCAGTCACCCACATCAAAGACATAGTAGACAAAATCAAAAACAACTTCAAAGTCACCCGCATCAGAGACAAGCCCGAACTTTTGATAAACCAGCCGCGCCAAAGAATCTACCCATGCATAGCGACAATCCAGATAGCAGAAGGCTGCCTAGACACCTGCAGCTTCTGCGTCGACAGGACAACAAAAGGAAGCCTCATAAGCTACGAACCAGAACAGATAATAAGAGAAGTACAAAACGCCCTAAAAGATAAATGCGTAGAAATTCAGCTGACAGCCCAGGACATAGCATCATACGGCCGCGACAAAGGCGCGAAACTCCCCGCCCTCATAAGAAAACTGTCATCCATACCCGGCACCTTCAAAATCCGCCTGGGACAGATGAACCCTGCAAACGTACTCCCGATTCTAGACGACCTCATACTGGCATACAACCACCCGAAAATCTACCAGTACCTTGACCTGCCCATGCAATCCGGCTCAAACAAAATACTAAAAAACATGAAAAGAAACTACACAAAAGAAGAATACCAGATGATAATCTCATCATTCAGGAAAAAATACCCAAACATAACAATATCAACCGACGTCATGATTGGCTACCCTGAAGAGACAGACGAAGACTTCGGAAAAACAATCGACCTCATAAAAGAAGTAAAACCAGACATAATCAACACCTACATCTACAGCGAAAGGCCATTCACAAAAGCAGGGCATGCACAGATCCCTCCATGGAAAATCAAAAACGGGTCAATCGAACTCGACCAGCTCTACGACAAAATCAAAGAGCAAAAAAAAGACTCATGGCTCCACTGGCACGGTGAAGTCACAGTCACCCAGAAAATCGGCGACACATACCTTGCTAGAAATTCATGCTATATCCCAATCATACTAAAAAATGCTAAACTGGGCGAAAAACAGGCCACAGAAATAATCGAAGAAAAACCTAACTACTATATCGGACGATGATGCAATTGAAACTCGGTGTTAGCACAACAATCTCAACAGGCGAAATCTACTCACAGGACTTTCTCACACTAAAAGAAAAACTATTCCTCACCCAGCAGACCGCAATAGACTTTGCAGAAATGCACAAACTAAAATACGTTGAACTCTCAATACTCGACCCTCACAACATAAAAGACATCAACCTAAAAGAATTCAAAGACATGCTCTCAACCCACAACCTCCACTACACATACCATGCACCCATATTCGAAGTAAACCTCGGTGCAACAAACGAAAACTGGAGAAAACTCTCAGTAAAAACAATAAAAGAACACATCTCCTTCGCACAAAACATGAACATAGAAAACATAATCCTCCACCCATACAGGTCCATGGGCCTCGACATGTTCTTCCCGGAGCGCATAATAGAAAACCTGCTCAGATCCCTGGACGAACTAAACGCAAAAGATTTAGGCGTAAACCTCCTCATAGAAAACCTCCCGCACCAGAGCGAACTATTCAGCACCCCCGAACTCCTTCTGATGCTCGAAAACAACAACTGCTGCTTCGACACCGCCCACGCAAACTGCGCAGGCTACACACAAACCGAATTCATAACCAAACTCGCAAAAAAAATAAAAGAAGTCCACATAATAGACGGCCAAAAAAACAAGCAGGACATGCACCTGCCAATAGGCAAAGGCGACATAGACTTCAAAGAAACACACAACGCCCTAAAAAAGCTCAGATACAACGGTCCCGTAATCCTTGAGGCATTCTCAATAGAAGACGCAACAAAAAGCATCAAGATCCTAAAAGACATCTTCAGATAGAGTTTACCCATCATAAGCCAAAACTCAAAAAGACCACTCATCTTCAGAATCACGCCTATCTGCACTATCCAGCACACTTTGGCGCCGACAAGCCAACTCTTCTGCCCGAGACTGTTCTATCGCAAATTTACTCAATGATCATTCACAGTCCTCTGCCACTTATCCAATAGATCCACATCCCCATTCAAAAAACTAACCCTATTCACAGAAGATAGAGCATAAGAAGCACCCTTACTAATCGCAACGTCTGTCATTTTATCCAAAACCTCATATATCTCAGACACATCATGTGTGTCCTGTAAACTAAAAAGATTCATCACCGCCAAACCAAACTCATGCTGATCTGCCATATATCTTTCAAATTTCCTACGATAATCAGATAGAAAACCTCCCTCATTATGCTGACCTGTTATCTCCTCTTCAAATACCTTACGATATTCGGATCGAAGACCGTCCCTAATTTTTCTTCTTCCTTTTCGGTTAGAATGCTCCGACAAACGACTGATTAACACATTGAAACTACCCTGCGCAATATTTCGCTCTTTATTCACATCAGAAATCTCGTCTTTCAAAGAAAAATCAGCATACGCCAAAGTTTCATCCTCTAACGAACGATTTAAACGTTCCAAAGTTCTATCACAGCCAGCAATTTGACTTCTTAGTTTTTCCACATCCCGCCCATACATTGCATCAAAATCCCCACACTCCTCCTTAAAGGGGTGACTCATCACGTATTTGTAAAAATATCTGGAAACATCCTCAGGTACATCTGTTCCAGGTATCATATCTGGAGAATTATTCTCAATCGAATCGACAACACTTTCGATTACCTCATAATTTATAGG
>JAFCBW010000109.1 GCA_017610525.1 Candidatus Nanohalarchaeota archaeon
CAATTTATTGCCAGCCATAAAGTTTAAATACTTAGATGGTCATCAACTAATTATGTCAATAGAACTAGCAGCTGAAGGATTTTTTGCAGTTACGGCAAGTGTTATTGCATGTATATTATTTTATTGTGCCGACAGGTTAGGAAAGAAGATAGATCCAAAAAATAAGCGCTGGTGGCTTGTTCCCATAATTGCATTTGCATTACTAATTCTGTACGGGCTGTATCTATATTTTATGCATAGTAACTAAAAATAAACACCTCTCCGTCCAGCACTGCGCAATAACTATAAATATATTCTCTACAAAAATAGCAACAATACCCTCATCAGGCAATACCAATGAAATTCAAAGACATAGAAAAAAAATGGCAGGACCGCTGGCAAAAAGACAGCATCTTCAAAGTAGGCGAAGACAAAGCCAAAAAAAAATACTACTGCCTCGAAATGTTCCCATACCCCTCAGGCAAACTTCACATGGGCCACGTAAGAAACTATTCCATCGGCGACTGCCTCGCAAGATACAAGCGCATGCAGGGCTACAACGTCCTCTACCCCATGGGCTACGACTCACTCGGCCTCCCTGCAGAAAACGCAGCAATAAAAAACAACAGCCACCCCAAAATCTGGACCGAAAAATGCATAGGAATGATGAAAGACCAGCAAAACCAGATGGGCTTCTCCTATGACTGGTCACGCGAAGTCGACACCTACAGGCCCGAATACTACAGATGGAACCAATGGATCTTCCTAAAACTATACGAAAAAGGCCTTGCCTACAAAAAAGAAGCCCCCATAAACTGGTGCCCGAAATGCAGCACAGTCCTTGCAAACGAGCAGGTAGAAGACGGCAAGTGCTGGCGCTGCAAATCAGCAGTCGAAGAAAAAAAACTAAACCAGTGGTTCTTCAAAATCACTGCCTACGCAGACGAACTCCTGAACGACATCGACAAACTTGAGGACTGGCCGGAAAAAGTCAAGACCATGCAAAAAAACTGGATAGGCAAATCCATAGGCACAGAAATAAAATTCAAGATAGACAACTCCGAAGAAACAATATCCACATTCACAACAAGGCCGGACACAGTCTACGGCATAACCTACCTCGTACTCGCCCCCGAACACCCTATGGTAGAAAAACTGACAAAAAACACCCCCTACGAAAAAAAAGTAAAAGACTTCATAAAAAAAGTAAAAAAGATGTCAACAATCGAGCGCACTGACGACACAAAAGCAAAAGAAGGCACATTCATTGGAATTCACGCCATAAACCCAGTAAACAACGACAAATGCCCCCTCTACATAGCAGACTACGCACTCATGGCATACGGCACAGGCGCAGTAATGGCAGTCCCCACCCACGACCAGCGCGACTTCGAATTCGCAAAAAAACACAACCTTCCCCTTAAAGTCGTAATCCAGCCAAAAGGAAAGGCACTTGACGAAAAGACAATGACAAAAGCATACACAGACCCTGGCATCATGACAAACTCAGCCCCCTTCAACAACATAGAAAACGAAACAGCAAAACAAAAAATAACCGACTATATGATAAAACAAAACTGCGCAAAAAAAACAACCAACTACAAGCTAAGAGACTGGCTGATCTCAAGACAGAGATACTGGGGCACCCCAATCCCCATAATAAACTGCCCAAAATGCGGACCGGTTCCCGTACCAGAAAAAGACCTCCCAGTAACCCTCCCCGATAGCGCAAAATTTACAGGCACAGGAAACCCCCTCGACACAGCAAAAGACTTCAAAAACACAAAATGCCCGAAATGCAGCGCCGCCGCAACCCGTGAAACCGACACAATGGACACCTTCGTAGACTCATCATGGTACTTCTTCAGATACACCTCCTCATGCGAAACATCCCTTCCCTTCAACAAAGAACAGTCAAAATACTGGATGCCGGTCGACCAGTACATCGGCGGCATAGAACACGCCATCCTCCACCTACTCTACGCCCGCTTCTTCACAAAAGCCCTAAGAGACATAGGACTCACAAACTTAGACGAACCCTTCAAGCGCCTGCTCGCACAAGGCATGGTCCTGAAAGACGGCGCAAAAATGTCAAAATCCCTCGGAAACACCGTAGACCCAAGCCAAATCATAGAAAAACACGGCGCAGACACAGCCCGCCTCTTCATCCTCTTTGCAGCCCTCCCCGAAAAAGAGCTCGAATGGTCAGACACCGGCGCAAGCGCAGCCCACAGATTCCTGAAAAAAATCTACACACTGGTTGACTCAAACAAGCCCAACTACACAAAAGGAAAAATAGACACAAAAGACCTCAACACCAACACAAAACACCTCCTCTCAAAAACCGAAAAAGCAACAAAAGAAATAACACAGGACATAGAAACCCACAAGCTAAGCTTCGCAATAGCAAAAATAATGGCATTTGTAAACGAGATCAACAGATACACAAAAAGAACAGAAAACCCCGGCAAAATGCAAAAAATCATCCTGACCCACTCAATAGACACACTCCTAAGCATCATTTGCCCATTCACACCACACCTGGCAGAAGAAAACTGGGAGCATCTTGGCAACAAACCATACATCTCAACACACCCGTGGCCAAAACACAATGAAGCCTACATAGACAAAGCCGCAGAAAAAAGAGAAGAACTGACAAAATCAATCCTCGACGACATAAAAGAGATCCGGAAAATAGTAAACAAAACCCCGAAAAAAATCAGCATCTACCTAAGCCCAACATACAAATACAAGATTTACGAAATCGCCCTAAAAAATCCAAAAAACCTCATAGCAGAAATCATGAAACACGACGACATAAAAAAACACGGCAAAGACGCAATAAAATACGCAAACATCCTGACGAAGCGCCACAACCTCCAGCCACTAATGCCCGAACAGGAAGAAAAACAGACAATAAAATCATCAATTGACTTCTTTGAAAAAGAACTGAACTGCGCAATAGAGATCATGGAAAAAGAGACAGATTGCGAAAAATCAAAGCGCGCAGAACCAGAAAGACCCGGTATTGAGATACTATGATTTCTCGCGCGGAAAACACACACATTTCAATTTTGAAAACACAATCCATAAATTTCCCTGAAATGCGCCACCACACCACACCCAGACATTTAACGCAAACAAAACCCGCAACATTTATATACTTAATGCGCACTATATTTGCACTATGCAAAAAGAATTCATAACAGACTACATACTCAGGAAAAATACATGGTGGAAGACAGGAAAAGTAGAAAAGATATACACAGGCACAGAAAGAAAAGAATACACAGAAAAAATACAAAAAAACCTCGAACTGGATAGAATTATATGCCTCGCAGGCATAAGAAGAAGCGGCAAATCAACCATCCTTCACCAACTGATAGCCAGCCTGCTCAAAAGCGGCACAAAACCGCAACAAATAGTATATGTGAAAATGGACGACCTCATAGACAAAACAGACGACATAAGAGAAATAGCAGACATATACCATGAAATAACAGGAATAAACCCCAAAAACGAAAAAGTCTACTTCATCCTCGACGAGATCCACTTCCTAAAAAACTGGCAATTCCACCTGAAATACTTCATAGACTCAAAATACAAAAGCAAATTCATCATAAGCGGCTCATCAAAGACACTCCTCTACAAAGACGCCGCCGAAAGCCTAGCAGGAAGAATCAGATTCATAGACGTCTTCCCCCTCACCTTCAGCGAATTCACAGAATTCAGCGGCATCAAACTAAACCTCCAAAAAAGCCTCACATACGAATCAATCAAACACAACTATCATCAGACAGCACCAAAAAAACAGGAAATACTGCACCTGCTCAGGCAATACTTAAGCGTAGGTGGATTCCCCGAATGGTTCAAAATAAAAAACATGAACGAATGGCAAAAAACCCTCACAGAAGACTACCTCTCATTAATACTATACAAAGACATAGTCCACACATTCAAAATAAAAGACCCCATACTACTCGAAAAACTCGTAAATGAGACGGCACTATACTCAACAAACAGGTTCAGCTACACCGGTCTCTCAAACAGGCTCGACGCTGTGCTCTCGATCGACAAGGCCGGGCCGGAAGCGGCGCTCGCCAAGGTGCAGATCGCCATCGGCCCGAAGCTGTTCACCGACTATCTGAACATCCTGCACATCGACGGGCGCTGGCAGATCGTCTCGAAAATCTACAGCTACGTGCCGATCGCGGTCGAGACGGAACGGTCGCAAGCGGCGGAATAGACTAGAACCTAAAAACCCGGCCCGATACGAACCGTTTGTTTTCAGCCGCTCAAGGCGTGCCGGGCCGCCT
>JAFCBW010000110.1 GCA_017610525.1 Candidatus Nanohalarchaeota archaeon
CCTCGACTCACTATGATTTAAAAGATGGAAATTCCATAGACGTACCAATACTCACAGGCGAAGAGTACAGGGAACAGATACTGAAATTGCAGAATTGATATAGTGTTTAAGAAATAAAAATAAGCAACCGAGTGTAAACAGACAGAACTCTTTCTTTTTCAGGGGTTCTATTTTTTTACATTTTCTTTCTTTTTTTAAATTTTTCAAAAAATCCCCCAAAAAACTTTATATATAAACACATCCTATATTTAAGACATGGCATTTGACATTTACGATTTTGTATTCTATAATCTCCTGAAATACGACTACTCAAGTTCTGTCCTCACAGGCGACCTACAACACGATGTCATATTTGGACTACTGATTCCAACAGTATTCATAGCATTTGTCCTATATTTCTCAGTCCGCAACGTCTTTGGCGCAGGACATCCAATGATAGGCAATCTTGCCGCGATTACCGGACTGGGCGTCATAATCACACTTGGCTGGGTCCCATTGATTGCAGGATTCGGATCCTTTGTTTTCGTTGCACTGCTTGCACTATTATTCATCGGTGCATTTTACCGAAGACTCGTACCAGATGGGGCAGAAATGAAACTTCGCAGCGGAGCCACAAAACTCGGCGGCATGGTTGACATAGGCAATCCTGTGATTCCCAAAAAACAAAGGAGAGCACTTGGTGTTCGCCTGCATAGTTGTCAGGCAGAGTATAAGGCTGCCAAAGAGGCAATTGAAGCTTTCAGAACTAAAGATGGCGGCAATAAGATCGTTATGGGCGATTCTAACACCGAAAATGCTACAGAGATCCAGCGCCATACAAAAATGTCGAACCATGCTGTTGAAAAAGCAGTACAGATATTAGAATATTTTCCTATAAGCGAACGAAGTAAAGTCTTAAAAGATTACACCGATTATGCTAAATTTCAAGAAGCTGTCACAAAATTCTTTGACGAAGTAAATGTTTCTAGTCTTGGAAAATCCTCTTGAGGTATCACAGGCAAATCTTAAATCTCTGGCAACAGCTTCACATCAGGCTACTCCTGTAAAATAATCTACAGCAAACTAAAAAATATATTCGATGCAAAAAGCGTACACAAAATCAGGCAAAATCCGGATATACCCCCACAGGAAACATTTCCCTAAAAAAATATAAATACTTCCCTCCCCACAATAACACCCATGAACTTTAACATAAGCTACCTCCAGTCAAGCGGCTTCTACGAATTCATGCTCCCCTTCCTGTTGGTAACCGGCATCATGTATGGTGTATTCCACTACGTCAAATCAAAAAACAAAGACTTTGTCCTAAACAACCTCGCAATAGCCATAATCTCAACCGTAATCGGCCTCTTCGCAACAAACAACGCCTCAGTACGCCGCCTTCTCTTCGACTGGACCCCTGTATTCATAATATTGATGATACTCGCCTTCGTCTTCCTATTCATACAAAAACTCTTTGAAGGAGAAGACAAAGACTACCTCCCCGTATTGATTCTCTTGATACTCACACTGGTAGCAATCAGCGCATACGGCATAAACAACTTCACAAAATACCTTGGCATGGATGCAGAAAACATCCTCTGGGCACTCGGTTTCATAATATTCATACTGATTCTCTGGGCATCCTACAAGATGGGCGGCAAGCCAGACAACCAACAACCCCCCACCAAATGACATTAATCGCACACATGATCCTGATAACCCCCCAAAATCAGCCAGATTTTACCCACATTTACCCCCGAAAAAATCTTGGAATATGAAACATTTATATAGTAGTATGCACAAAAATAATAAATAACATAATAACAACATAGCAACAAGTAACAAAAGTAAAATACAAAAAAATAAATAATTATTTCGGGGGTTGATTAATAATGGACTTTAACAGTTTTTTAACGAATTTGAACAGCATGGGATTCTACGACTTCGTACTGCCATGGATACTGTTCCTGGTGATATTTTTCGTAATACTCGAGAAAGCACCATTTTTGCAAAGTGATACATCTAAAAAGAAACAGATAGCAATAGTTATCGCGGCAATACTCGCGTTCTTCACAGTAAATTTTCCTGTAAATGGAATACCCTTTGGTATAGTATTATCAAACATGTTCGGCTGGACAGGTGTATATGTCGCAGCAATACTTGTAGTGATACTGTTCCTTGGCATGGGTGGACTAAACTTGGGTGATATAACTGGTGGCAGCAAATTTATACTCGGGCTTCTGCTTGTATTGATTGCCATACTCGTACTTGGATACGCAGGATTTCCATTAATTCATCTTAGTGACATGGCTTGGACATTTATCTTCGTCGCGATACTGATTGGTGGAGCCGTTGTTTTCCTCGGTTCAGATAGTTCTGGGGCCCCCGGGGACACGCCGGACAAGAAATAACTTTGATTAAAAAGGGCTTTTGCCCCTTTTTCTTTTTTCTTTTTATCACTTTAGTTAATATTTTGTATGATTCTAAGAATGCTTGCGTTATACTATTACAACTTGCGCTTTATATCAGATTTTATCCACACACACATTACAATTTCCAAAAACCCCAATAGGCGCACTAAACCTCTTCCCCTCATACTTTCTAAAAATATCCCGGTAAGAACTCTCCCTCACATTCCCTATAACCACTTTCTCCCTGATAGTGCAGCACGGTGTAACATCTCCCGTTGAAGTAACAAACGGGTTAAAGTAAGACGCCCCACACCCGTTAATAAAATACGCCACCCCTCCGCAAAAAGAAACCATATACCTCTTCATTTTAGCATATACCATCAACTTTAACTTAACCCCTATCAACTCAAGCGTACTAAGATGCAGTTCATCATACACCTCACTCCCCCTGCCAGTACCAATCATCCTCGAAAACCCCAAATCACACACCCCTTTAGAAGAAAGCATATCACACAACCCAAGCAACTCATCGCGATTATGCTGCGTAACAACCGTATTAGAATGCACCGCAATATCATTATCAACAAGAAACCCAATAGCATCCATAGTGCGCTTAAACGTCCCCTCTCCCCGCAGCCAGTCATTAGTCTCCTCAAGCCCGTCAACACTGGCCTGCACAAGATCAACATTCAGCTTCCGCGCAACCTTCCTGTCAATCAACTCACAATTACTATTCAACCGGACCTTCAGCCCTTTATCCTTAGCATAATCAATAATCTGAAAGATATCTTTCCTCAAAAGCGCCTCCCCGCCAGTCAGCTTCAGCCACTCATAATTCATCCGCGCAAACTCATCAATCAGCCCCATAATCTCTGTAGTAGTCAACTCATCCAAAGCCGCATCATTACACGAAAACAGGCACGACTTGCACCTGAGATTACACTTCCTCGTAACCTCTACCTCCGCCCATATACATTTCATAAGAGCATGATTGGTTCTGAAAACATATAAACTATCCTGTCCTCAATTCGTTTGAACCCGGAAACATTCTTCTGCGCTATTCTAATAGCTTCCGGAGAGAGGCACAGATAATTAGGACATTCTACCCATTAAACAAGAAAAAAATATAAAGAGGGAACGAAATCCCTCTAATATTCCTTCGAGATGCATAGTGCCGTTTGTGGATTAATCATATCTATTCCAACTATCGCAACTATATATCTTGTTCCGTGTGCGACATTCACAAATCCAGAAATCGCCGGCAACCTGAACATCTCTTAGTTGCTCAGCACACTGAATATGTACTACTCTTCCACAAGATTTACATTTGTTACAATAGTATGCGTCGTGGGCAGAAGCCTGTGGACGTATCAGTCGATTTACCACCCCGTCACAAACTTGACATCTCTCTCCTTTTACATCTGCCATTTTTCCAGTTCACCTCCTAGGTATTACAAATGACTTACCTCTTTTATGCCTAACGGCAAGCGCCTCCTAAGGATTCGAACCTCAGCTACTACCTAAAAGCGCACATAGAATAACCAAAGACACTAAAGACATCTCCCATTCAACAAAAGACAGCTCTTCAGAAAAGCCAACACTACCTAAATCTCACAATCTGTCTTAGTTGAGACTGTTTGCGTTTTGACCATCCGCCATCCTATGCTGTCAGAGACAAAAAACAGTGCATTACTGCTTTTCTGAATTAAGGTAAACGCGCCTTAATTCAAATTAAAGTTTTGGAAAATAAACAATGGATACCTCAGATGAACCCGTGCGCCATAAGACCGCAGTTCACAGGCATCCGTCTGCAATACTACTATTGACAAGTAAGAATTTATAACTCTTTCTGCAACCCTGCCTCATGTGGCGCGCATTCACACCAACAGAAGTCATC
>JAFCBW010000111.1 GCA_017610525.1 Candidatus Nanohalarchaeota archaeon
CTACGACCTCTGGCCTGCATCTCTCCTCATAACAAAAGCAAACGAATCCCTCTTCACATTCGAAAAAGAAAAAGCAGAAGCCACCACAGACATACGAACCATAATCGACATCAAGACCCAGAAAATATCCGACTACCTAAAAGAGATGAACGCACACAAAATGAAAATAGGCATAGACGGTACACTGGACTACAACTACTATTCCGCCCTCAAGAAAAAACTCCCCGAGTGCCAGCTGATTGACATAAGCAAAGAACTATCTGCCATAAGATCAATAAAAGATGACGCAGAAATCACGGAAATAAAAAACGCATGCCTTCTCACAGACAGGATCTTAACCCACCTCGTATCAGAAGGGCTGAAAGACAAATCCGAAAAACAGCTTGCAGAAAGAATAAAGCAGCTGACCGTCGGCTGCGGCAAAGAATGGAGTTTCCCGATACTCGTAGCAGGCGATGAAGGCTCATCCTACATCCACGGCACACCCACCACAAGAAAGCCATCAAAATTAGTACTGATTGACATGGGCATAAAAAGCAACCACTACAACTCCGACACCTCAAGGACATTCATCCAGGGCGACGACCCGGAAATAACAAAAGCACACACAGACCTTGTAGAACTGCACGGCAAACTGGAAGATGAGATTGTGTCCGGCATGACCTCTGACGCCGTCGACAAAATCGCAAAAGACTTCCTCGAAGAAAAAGGTCATATTCACACAAACTACTCAAACTTCCACGGCCTGGGCCACGGCGTAGGACTGGAGGTCCACGAATACCCGACACTATCATCACACACATCATTCATCCTGAAAAAAAACATGGTATTCACACTTGAACCCGCAATCTACGTAAAAGGAAAATTCGGCATAAGAATAGAAGACACAGTAGTTCTAAAAAGCAAAGGAATCGAACGCCTCAACCGCTTCGAAATGTAAAAAGTCCCGGTAGGGGGGAGGAAGTTGTCTCTGGGAAAAATCCCGAAACAAGAAAAATTTGACTTCCACCCATCCGAGCCCAAGTTTTCCAGAATGTCACTATATGTTCTCCAGTATTTAAATATTTAACGGTCACTTTTTTGATATCCACATCGCACACATATATCTTTAAAAAATTAACATTTTAATTAACATATCAGAATTCACAGGTGAAAAAAAATGGATGTAACAAGTGTCGGAATCATGGTTGACGAGAAGCGCTCAGTCCTTGAATCCAAACTAAAAAACGACGACATAGACGACTTTGACATAGAAGACCTAGACAAGACAGACAACCGGAAAGACGTAATGATAATCTTCAAAAACCAGATAGAAGTCCGCTACCTCGCAGACAAGCTCCACGAGCTTTTAGGTGACTGCACAACCAAAAAATCAACAGAATAACCTCTAAATTCTACACCCCTGCCTGTTCATTTCTCTCATACAGGCTCATTTCTATATTCTACATTATCATCCGGTGCCAAAAATGAAAACACCAACACAACAACTCCAAAAAAACATCCCAAAATACTACCTCTTCATGTCCCTAAGATACGCCATGTTCTTCTTCATCCCGATATTCGTAATCTACCTGAAAAGCAAAGGCCTCACCCTGACAAACATAATGATTCTCCAGGGAATATACTCACTCTTGATATTCGCACTTGAGATACCCACAGGAGCACTCGCAGACCAGCTAGGCAGGAAAAAAACAATCGCACTAGGCTCAGCATTCGCAAGTATAGGCCTAATAGCATACGCCCATGCATCCACCTTCCAGGGATTCATCGCAGCAGAAATAATCCTTGCCCTCGGCACAGTCTTCATATCCGGCGCAGACACAGCGCTCCTCTACGACACCCTGAAGGCACTCAAAAAAGAAAACCGCTTCAAAAAAATACAGGGCAACGCAAACGCCTTAGGCTTCACATGCGCAGCCGCAACATCACTAGCCTCAAGCTGGCTCTACACAATATCCCCCTCCCTCCCGATGCTCGTAGCCGCAATACCATTTGCCCTGACAATCCCGATAGCCCTAAGCATGCGCGAGCCATCCCACCCTAAAACAGCAACACTCCGCAAAACAACCTCCCTCATAAAAGAAGGCATAAAATTTACATCAACCCACAGGCAGGTAAGATGGCTCATACTCTACACCGCCGTATACTCCTCATTCTCATTTGCAATGTTCTGGCTCTACCAGCCATTCCTCATAGATACAGGCTTAAACATCCTCTACTTCGGGCCGGTATTCGCATTCATAAACCTGCTAGTAGCCCTCGGCGCATACTCTGCCCACAGGATAGAAAAAACAATCGGTGAAAAATCATCTCTTCTAATCATACCCACCCTCACAATCATCGCCCTAATACTCCTCGCAACAGGACAGCTAGCACTCGGCATCATCGCAATAATTCTCGGACAATTAGCATGGGGCTACAGCGACCCTGTAATAAATGATTACATGAACCGCCACATCGCATCAAAAAACAGGGCAACAATCCTCTCAGTAAACTCACTTGCAAGAGGCATAACCGGCGCAATAATACTCCCATTCACAGGCTATATTGTAGACGCATACTCCCTTGCCCACGCATTCATCCTGAGCGCAATCCTCCTGTTAACAATAAACCTGCTCTTATCAAGTGCAAAAAAACACTAAGAACTCAAATCAACACACCTTGCCTCCCCGGTATGAAGGTCAACAACACTGATCTTTCCCGGGTTCGCAATGTGCCCCACCCTATCCATAAACGGCGTCTGGTCCTGGAACGTACTCGACGAAATCAGCGTAATCCCCTTGTACCTGTCAATAGCATGCGAATGAAGATCCCCTGTCTGGAAAATATCCGGGACCTTACTGATCACAAGAGAATCCTGCTTCTCAGGCATACCCACCGTCGTCCCATAAGGGGGCGCAAGATGCCTCCTCTTCAGCACATACTCCATCACATGCTGCGGGTTGCGAAGCCCCTTCTGCCGCAAGTAAGGAACAGCATCAATAATGCCTGTAAAACTGTACCCATGATACATAAGAACCTTGATGCCCTCATCCATGCCAAACCCATGTACATTCACATAAGACGGGTTCGCCACAAGATACACATTCTCATCATCACAGATATTCGGCAAGAACTCCTTTGTAAACGCAGGCTGCGGCTCCCCAATCCTCACAACATCGTGATTGCCCGGGCAAATTATGATCTGTATATGATTGGGTATTTTCTTGACAAACTCCTCAAAAAGCCCATACTGCCCGTAAATATCCTTCTCAACAAGCTCAGAATCCTGTCCGGGATATATCCCGACCCCGTCAACAACATCCCCGCAGATAAACAGGTACTTCACCTGCGCCCCTGAAGAAGACATAATCCACTTCAAAAACCGCTCCTCAATCCCCTTATTATAATACCTGCTCCCGAAATGCAGATCAGAAACAAATACCGCAGAAACATGATCCGAAACAGTCTTAACCCCTGTAGGAAGCGGCACATCCGCAAGCACAATAGAATCAGCAAAAAATAACCCATTAAACGTACTTCCATGAATCCCGATAACCTCATCATTCAGAAGCTCATCCTCCCCAATCCCGCTCTGGTCCTTCACAATCACCATAATTTTACCTGTCGGATCTTCAAGATTCACAACCGTATTCCCTGCCTTGCTCTTCGATACCCCGCTTACCATCCCGATAACAGACACATCGCGGTCATTACTGAACTTAGTGAACCTTCCGATAGACACAAGATTCTTAAGCTCCTGCCTGCGCATAAGCAGATTCTTAAGCGCATTATACCGCGCATTAAAATACCCCACAAAAGAACTGACAACCCTCGCACCCGGCTCATCGCACACCGCACACTCAACCTTCACGCTATGAGCAATATCCTTTGCAGCCTTCCCCTCAGTTGATTCCCTATCACGAGACTCATGCGCATCAGCACACTCGCAAGGGTCCGCATCTTCTTCCTCCTCCAAAGCAGCCTCTTCCTCCTTCTCACTATGCCTTTTCTTTATGATGTGCGCCTCAATCATCTCCTTAGTAAGAAACAGCGACCCCACAGGAATAGACTCAACATCAGCGCACCCGATATTCTTCTCTTTAATAAACTCAAGCGCCCCGGTATTAACAATAAGTCCCTTCTTGCGCAGGCACGAGATAACTTCACCAACGTCATCGCTCTTTCCCTCGCTTCACAGCGGCAGGGCAGGTTAGCCGAAAGATTCGCCGAGTTGCTTGGCAGGCTCCGCGAAACACGCGATAAACTCGCCGCGTCAACCATCCTGACCGGCATTGCCGAAATGGCCGC
>JAFCBW010000112.1 GCA_017610525.1 Candidatus Nanohalarchaeota archaeon
ATATGTGCTGTATATAATCGTGGTGTGAAGATACCGCTTAGATGTTCAAATATGATAATTGATTCAAATAATCGTGTGATAACTGCGTTAACAGTGTCTCATGGTGCTTCTGCTGTGGTAAAACATATTGAAAAAGATTATTTTGCTCTATTATCACCATAGTTATGTAGAATAAGTTCATATAGGATACGATTTGTTTTATTCAGTATTATATTGATTGTTTTAGAGTTCTTCGATGTATTTTGTCAGTTTCTCAAGGACTTCGTCTTTTGCGTTTTCTACAAATCTTATAGAGCCTGCGACCTCATGACCGCCGCCGGATACCATGCCGTATGGTATGTCTTTTTGGAGGCGCGCAACGAAGAGATTTACGTTGAATCCCATTTTTTCGCATGAGCTGTTTGAGCGCAGGGTTATGAAGTCCGGGCCGTGGCCGATAGATACAATGTTTTTGGCGCCGTGTTTCTGGTTGAGGCTGTCGTTCAGTATTCCGATAGATTTACCTGGTGCGGGAAAGTTGCCTCTTTGAGTTGATCTGGCTATGTCTATGATCGCAATGATTATGTTGTTTTTCAGGGTCTTTTTATCTGCGTAGTTGAGGAGTGCTTCTGTCTGTATTTTTATTTTTTCCTGTATGTCTCCGTATATCAGGTCTATTAATGACGTGTTTTTTTCGTCTTCGTGGATCAGGTCATAGATAAGGCCGGAGTCCTGCATGAATTTCAGGTAGCTTGCTTCGTAATCGACGCAGGATGCAATCTTTTTCAGGTAGTCTTTGTCTTTTTTTGAGTTTTTGAGGTACTGCTCGAATTCATATCCTTTTGACCTATCGCCAATCCCTGCGAGGGCAGGCAGTATTTTCATGTCGTCTGCTGTATGGTTTATTATCTTTGAGAGTTCGTATGCGAGCATGCCTGCTGTCAGGTTCTTGTCGCCGCCTTTAAGATAAGGATTGATGTGGACATCGATGTATGGATCTACTATTGATTTTTCGTCTTTCACTTCAGTGAAATGGTGGTCTATGACGATTATCGGGATGTTGTAGAGTTTTGCTTTTCTTATGCTTAGAAGGTCTTCTTCAGTGGATCCATTGTCTACAAGTATTACCAATGGTTCCAGTCTCTGGAACCTTTCGATGTTCTTTTTTGCGAATGAGAGGTCTTTCAGGACGTCTTTGTATTCGTAGAATGGTGTAACTGACGGTGACCTGTCGTAGTGGAACCATTTGTCGCGATTGCCGAAGCGTTTCTCGATCAGCGGCATGATTGCTTTTTCGAGTGCTATCGCGCCTGCGTACCCGTCCATGTCTGCATGATGGCGGATCAAAACTTGCCGCCCGTCATAGATTGATTTTTTGATCAATGCAGATGCGCTCATGAAATTATCTTTTAGTGCGTCGAGTATGGGGCTTTTGATTGTAAAGATGATGTCCTGTGCTGGCGGTTCTTTTGTCATGATATTGTCTATTTCCATGGAGATGTCTTCTATTTTTGACATCTCTGTGATGTTCATCCTCTTTTTGTCGTCTATTATCTTTATTATCACTTTTGCGTGTACGGAGTCGTTTTCTTTGATTTCGGGGTATGCTCTTTCGCCGGGTGAGATGAAGCCTGCTATGTCTGCTGCGCCTGTGTTGTCTTCAATCTTGAATATCGTGGGGCCTCTTGTCTGGATGATCTTGTTGATCCTTGCTTCTATTGTGTATGCGCCGCTTTCGTTTGAGGTGAGGTCAGATACCTTGTTCGGGGGGGACTGGTTGTCTTTTTTCTTTTTAATCTTGATTGTGATGTTTCCAAATGTTTTTTCATTTTCATTCATATTTTATCAACTCTTTATTTTTGTGTGTTAAGTCTTTTGTGGAAGTTATATTTAAAAACATAGTCTATCTTGTGAACCCGGGAGTCAGGTTATATACCTAAAGTTCTCTGGTGCCATCCGTTGATCTTCAGGTACGGGTCTGCGCGGTGCATGATAACTCCTGTCTTTTTCAGGTCATGTCTTTTTTTTATGGGGGTGATTTTTCTTTTTTCTATTATCCTTTTTGCGCTGATGTCGCCTATGCCCGGGACGTGCAGCAGTTCTATGTATGTTGCGCTGTTGATGTCAACAGGCTTTTCAAAATAGTTTTTTGCTATCAGTGTTTTGGGGTCTTTTTTTGGGAGGTTGTTGTCGTCGTCCAGGATCTCTTTTATTTCTTTGATCTTGAAGTTGTATTTTCTCAGGAGGAAGTCTGTATTGTATAGACGGACTTCTCTTAGTTTTTCTGTCTTTTCTTTTTTTTCGAGTGCGGTCCCCCTGCATGGCGCGAATGCGCTGAAGAAGGCGCGCTGGATGTTGAAGTTGTTGTATTCGAAGTCGATCATGTTGAGTATTTCCAGGTCAGTTTCGCTTCCTGCCCCTACTACTAACTGGGTTGTGTGGCCGTGCGATAGGTCCATGTTTTTCAGCCATCTCTGTCTTCTTAAGATATCTATCCTGTAGTCTTTTGTGGTTGACAGGTCTGATAACCTGTCTTTGTTTGGCGCCTCTATGTTGATGCTCAGTCTCTGTGCAAGGTGCGATGCTCTTTTGATTGAGCCGTAGCTTGCGCCGGGGAGCACTTTCAGGTGGATGTATCCCTGAAACCTGTGCCTGTAGCGTATGAGCTCCAGGGTATCGAGCATCTTGTCCATTATGGCCTCTGGGTCTTTCGGGATGCCTGAGCTTAGGAAAAGGCCGTCTACGAGGTTGTTTTTCCGGTATTGCATGAATGTGTTTGCAAGTTCTTCTGGTGTGTAGCTTGATTTTTTTTCTTTTCTTGTGTTGATGCAGTATTTGCAGTCGAATGAGCATGCGTTGGTGTAGAGGGTCTTGAACAGGAGGTATCCTTTGGCGTTGTTTTTTGCGTGGTATATTTTGCTGAGATTGGGTTTTTGCGAGGGGCCGCACGTGTCGTACTGGTTTGCGCGGGTTAGGTCTGAGATTTTTGATTCTGTGTCTGATTCCCTGTCAAAAAAGCTGTTTTTTGAGAGTGAGATTATTTTGTTTTGACTTGTCATGGGTGTCTTTTTTTGTCGGATGGTTAAAAGTGCTTTGGGTAGGTAGCTTGCCGATAGATTGTTTTTCTGGATGGGGTAAAGGGGGCGGTGTATCATACAAATCTATATATCTACCTGCTGTTCAAGATATGAATATGAAATCAATAGCTCATGCGTGGGTTGCATTGATGGCTCTTGAGAGATTGAGGGGCGCTGATAGTAAGGTGTTTAAGAAGAGTTACATGGGGGCTAATTTCAAGTCGTATCCTCTCGGGAATACTTTTGATGCTTACTTCAGATGTCAGGCGGATAGGTTTGTGATGTTCTTTGACAAGCATAAGGATGCTTTTGTGCAGGGGGCGTGGTTTCCTGATAGTGTCATCTCTGATAATCTGTGTGGAGGGCATACTTTTAAGATCAGGAAGGCTGATGATGTGGCAGATGTTTCTTGTGCGAAGGTGATAGTCAACAGGACACCCGGTCATCTGAGTTCCCTGGGTCTTGTTGATGCATCAAGGCTTACGGAGAAGGTCTGTGTGAAGTCGAAGTATGTTCTTCCTGACAGGTGCGAGGCTTTGAGCCATGCTATCAGGGATATGATTTTGATTCGTGAGCATGAGGAGAAAGGGTCTAATATCATGTTTAATGATGATGTTGTGACTCTTTATTTTCTTATGTTGAGCCATTACCTAGCTGATGCGCATGTGCCGCCGCATTCTGATGCCAGGGATTTTTATACGCCGTCAACAATCCATCCGGATATGGAAAAATACTGGGATAAGGAGATAAGGAAGTACTATGTGTTTGATAAGAAGAGGAAAGTGTTTGATTATGATATTGATGGTACGCCGGAGCTTATCTCTGGTGAGGAGGGTGCGTTTGAGGGCTCGTTTCTTTATGATGTGCTTGAGGTGTTGAATAAAAGGAAGTGGAGTCCTGCGGATAAAAATGTTTTGGGTAAGAACAATAAGAAGGTCTATGATTATACTAAAGCGGTCTGCTTTGTCTCTTATCTTGTTTCGTGTGGGTTTATTCCCGAGATGAGTAAACCAGAGTATGAGAAGCTAAAGATTCTGGAAGATGAGAAGTACAGGGATAAGCTGCGGGAGATTAGCGTTCATGTTTTGGCTGATGCTATTGATTCTATTGCGCTTGTGTGGCTGTTGACGTGGGATAAGTATAATAAGTTGAGGGATGAAGTAGAAAAGAGGACTGAAGAGATTGAGGGGATGGGTGGAGTTGTTGT